>JANWYD010000009.1 GCA_025057155.1 Chloroflexaceae bacterium | reverse complement strand
CGTGTGGTTTCTTTTTATCCCTGCCGCGCTTGGGGGCTCACCGCCGCGGGCGTGGGGGTTTTGGTCAACGCTGTTTCCCCCACACCCCTCCAAACGAGTGAGGGAAGAGCATTGCAGGGCCTTTTACGCAACCGTTTGGGGAGGTGCGGAGGCGCGGCCCTCCGCGATTGGTTCCGCCCGCGGCGGCAGACAGTCCTCGTTGCGCCAGGGCGCCCGTCCGTCGCAGGCGGAATGAGAATTGCGGGGAGGCGCAGCCTCCCCGCGCCTCTCCAGACGCTAATCCGGGCGTGACTCATATCTACGTATTAGAACGGTCGTCTATAGCCTCTGCCTCGCGGCGCAGATCCACGAGCTTGCGACGCCCGAGGGGCAACGTAAACACAAAGCGCGACCCTTTGCCCACCTGGCTCTCGACCCAGATGCGCCCGCCGTGGGCCTCGACGATGGCGCGGGTGAGGAAGAGGCCCAGGCCGCTTCCCTGCGTCTCGCGGGCCAGGCGGTTATCCACGCGATAGAAACGGCGAAAGATCGCCTCGTGCTCCTCAGGCGGAATGCCAATTCCCTGATCGGACACATAGCAGACGGCAAAATCCTGCTCATCCCAGCCGCCGATGCGGATCGTGCCACCGTCAGGGCTGTACTTCACCGCGTTTGAAACCAGATTGGTGAGCACCTGGCGCACGCGCTCATAATCGGCGCGCACCGGCGGCATATCGTCAGGAAAGCGCAGTTCGAAGCGGTAGTTCTCGCCAGCGGTGGCGGCGAAGCCGCGCACCACCTCGGCGGCGAGCAGCGGCAGGGAGACATCGGTCAGTTCGAGGCGCAGACCGCCGGCCGTCAGGCGGGAAACATCGAGCAGGTCCTGGATCTGGCGCGCCAGGCGATCGGCTTCTTCCTCAATCACCGCCAGACCCTCGCGGTACTGTTCAGGTGTAAAGGTGACATCCTCGCGGCGCAGAGTGCCGGCATAGCCTTTAATAATGCTGACCGGGGTTTTCAACTCGTGCGAAATCACCGAAATGAAGGTGTTCTGCAACTCTTCTTCCTGTTTCTGGGCGGTAATATCGCGCACATTGGCAATCGCGCCGAGGAACTGCCCCTGCGGGCCGCGCTGGGGCGCGTAGCGGCTCTGGACGAACAACTCGCGCCCGTCGCGGGTGACAATACGGCCCTCCACCACAGGGTTGCTCAAATAGGGCAGGCGATTGAGCGGGCAATCCACCAGGCAGATATTGACCCCCTGAGGATTATGAATGGCGAGCACTTCGGCGCAGGGCCGCCCGATGGCCTCTTCGCGCGACCAGCCGGTGAGTTGCTCCATCGCCTTGTTAAAGGTGACGATCCGCCAGCGGCTGTCAATGATCATCACCCCGTCGGCTGACTGCTCGATGGTTGCATCAAGGCGCTGCTTTTCGCGCAGGACGCTCTGGTAGAGGCGCGCGTTGAAGACGGCGATGGCCGCCTGGTCGGCGAAATCCTGCAGCACCTGGCGGTCATTGGCCGAAAAGGCCACATTGAGGGCCGCGCGAAAGACGTAGATCACCCCCACCGGCGTATCGCGCAACACGAGGGGCAGAGCGATCATCTGGCGCAGGGTCAACCCCGTATCCGCGGCGATCTCGCGCAGCATCGCCTCGCCCCGCCGGGGGATCTCGGCGAGCGGCAGGGTCAGCAGCCGCGCGAAGGCGGGCCAGTATTCACGCGAGAGGTGCGCCGAGGCGCGAATCCGTAGCTCGTCGCTGCCGTCCTCATCGTAAAGTGCAATCAGCCCTGAGGTTCCGGCAGTCATTTCGACCGCATAGGTGATCACGAGCGAGAGAACGCTTACCAGATCAAGTTGCGCGGTCATCGCGCGGCTGATCTGCAGCAGATACTCGCGTTGTCGCAGGCGGTGGTCAATCGATTCAACCATCGGCAACCTCCGCCGGCAATTGTACCATAGCGCGCCGGGCACAAACATGTGTGGAACAAGACTTTACAATGCCATCCATGGGTCATGATGCTACATGTTAAACATTATCATGTAGTACATGAGCTATAAATGGCTGTCTCGGCCCACATGCGAACATGCTTCTTAGTGCTTCATGGCGCTTCAAAGAAGCAGTTATCCACAATGCCGGTGCGCGCCCATCGGCGCCTGGAATACTGTTTACAAATGCGACTCGACAGCCCGCCCGGTGCATGGTATGATGATAAAGACTTACACCTCTCGATTGACCAGGGCGTAAGTGTCCGCGTCTGACTGATTCCGCGATGGGGCATCCTGACTGGCCCCCGCTTCGGGTTTCAGAACGGCAAGACGCGGGCAGGGCGTTGGCAAGGAGCAACCCATGCAGCTTGATGTTTCCAGCAAGCGCGCCAGAAAGCTCATTCGTGAGCACGGGCTGACCGAGGAGGAGATCCAGCAGATTGTCGCCTCGGCGCGGATCAACCTTGCCACGTTCGATCCGGAATATCGCACCAACGTAACTCAGATCGCCGAGGAGCTGCGTAAGAGCCGCCCGACGATCTACGGATGGGCCGACCGCGCCATCGCGGCTACCATTCACTCGCTCCGTAATATTCGCACCGGTCGTCCGCCCAAGGAACGCGATCGCGGCAATGGCGCCGAGGGATGAAACGGCGGTCAGCGCAGGTGTCGAGTTGCCAGACGCAGTGGCGTAACCCTCCAGCCTGGGCTTTTATGGCCGGCCCGCAGGCAAGCGATTAGCCTGTAGCAGTTTGTCCTCACCCTCCCCCGCTATGCTCGCCGCCCCTCTCTCCCCGAATGACCCACAAGTTGAGAGAGGGGCGTTCCCAACATTCCTGCCTGTCTGAACCAGTAGGGGGCAGGCCGGTCGCCCCTGCTGGTTTGCGTGGCGACGCCCGACGCTCTACCGGCGCCGCCGGCCCCGCTGCCGTGTTCGGCATCAGGACGCGCTCGTGTAGAACAGCAGTCGGTAACGCGCTGTGACATCGGGTAAGGTATGGACTGTCGGTGGGGGAGTGAGGAACCTGGCTCTAGGGAGCGCGCGCAGCGGCAGCGGCGAAGAGGCGCCGGTGCGCCGCCAGGGTCTGAGTGTCAAATGGTTGCAAGTTCGCCGCCAGCGCCAGCACCTCCTCCCGCGAAAAGCCGCGTGCATCAAGCAGCAGACGGGTGAGGGGATCGCCCGCTGCACCGCCACTGTTCGCCGGTACAAGGTCTAACGCCATCGTATAGCGTTGCGTTCGCCCGGCCCGCAACGTTGCGCGCCAGGGGCCGATGGTCAACTCCTCACCCTCGACGGAAGCATCAGTGTTGAAGAGCAGCATCAGTTGCCGCCCCTCGCCAAGGTAGACCAGCGCCTGCGGCGGCGTCCGGCGCCGCCAGTTGCCCTCACCCCAGAGCAGCAAGGCCCGCTCGACGCCTGCGGGTGGTGCGGCGGGCATCCAGACGGGGATCTGGTTGTACGGGGGCGCCAGCAGTCGCGCCGGTTCGCCCAGGGCCCGCCGGTGGATGAGGGGCAGCGCCAGATCGGCGCTGCGATGTCGCCGTGCGTCGCTGAAATCTCCCACGCCGGTCCACGCCCGGTTAATCGAGAAAACCTGCTCCTGCGGAGTAACCGCGCGCTCTTCGACCAGGCGCCAGGTGACCCGGCTGGTCTGGGCGGCGCCATCCGGACCGGCCAGTTCGGTCACAGAGCGGAGCTGGCCATTGTCCGCGTCAATTCCCAGGAGGACGGTCACCCGCTCCGCGCCGGTTTCGGCAGTATCGGGCGGTAATCCCAGCGGGCTGACGCCGGTGAAGCTGAGGATCTGCAAGGTATGCGCCCCGTCGCGCTGGCGGCCCAGGGCGCGCAGATTGGCGGCGCTGCGGGCCTGGTGCAAATAACTGCGCGGAAGCGACCAGGGGCCGCTGGCCAGGCGCAGCGCCAGGGCGCGTTGCTGGGCGGTGGCGTCGAGCTCCTCAACCAGCAGAGCGGGCGCTTCAGGGCGGGCCGGGATGGGCAGCGGCCCGTAGAGGGCGGAGGCGAAGAGCGCGTCAAGAGCGTAGTAGAGGCGCGAGGACCCGTCGCCGAGTTGCAGTTCGTAGGGCGCGCCGCCGTCGGTGTGGGTCAATTGCAGGCGGTGGCGCGCCGGATTGCGCGGGTCGAGCCACATCTCGGCCCGCAGGGGCGCGATAGGTACATCGTCGAAGTACCACAGGGTTTCGTAGCGCCGGTGCCAGGCCGCGTTGTGATCGGGCGGCTGGCCGTAACGTTCGAGGGCTCGCGCCACAAGGGCGCCGGCATCTACCGGAGCGCTCTCCTGGCGTTCGACCACCCGCGCCGGTTCGCGCCGAAAACCGGGCAGCACCAGGGCCGCAATGAGGGCCAGCACTGCCAGCGGGGGCAGGGCCAGGCGCAGGCGCGGACCCAGGCGCCGTGCCGGGCGCCCCTGGTCCAGCAGACGCTCGCGGAGCGTGGCGGGCAGGGGCCGCTCGCGGAACGCGGCGCGCAGGGCCGTTTCCACCTGGCGGGTGATCTCGCCCCAGGCGCGATCAAAGGCTCGACAGAGGGCGCACGCGGCCAGGTGACCCCGGATGACCGACCCGTAGCTCGCCCCGGTTGCCGGGTCAACCAGGGCCGCGCGCGTGGCCTCGCAGCGTTCGTCCTCGATCCGGTCGGGCAGACTGGTTCCGGCAGCGGGACCGAGGGCGCGCACGGCGGCGATCAGCATGGCCCGGGCGGCGTCTTCGTCCAGGTCGAGCGCCTGGCCAATCCGGGCGCCGTCGTAGCCCAGCAGCAGGTGCAGCCCCAGGGCCAGGCGCTGGTCGAGCGGCAGATGGTGCAGGGCAAAGGTCGAAAAAACCAGGCGTGGCCCGCGCCGGAGGCGCCGCTGCCCCATCCGTTGCTCGGCGACCCGTGCCACGGTGACGAGCCGGGCCAGCACATCGGTCTCGGCGGGGAGTTGCGCGGGCGGCTGCTCTTGCCAGGAGCGCGAGAGGTCGCGTGTGGCGCCGAGCAGAATCGTCGCGGCGGCGCGCTCATCGCCGCCGGCCAGCAGCGCCATATGGTAGAGCCGATCGCCGTAGGCAGCCAGGGTTTGTTCCAGCAACGCTGATGGCGTGATCATACATCTCCGCGCGGCTTCACCGCGGGACGCCATATACGGCAATCCAAAATCCAAAATCCAAAATTAGAATTAGCGGCTCACAACCGCGCCCGCGCGATCGAAACGCCGCCCGGCGCGCGCGCCGGGCACGGCCACCGCGCCCAGGATTTCGTCAATCACGGCTCCAGCGGTGACGTTGCGAATGCGAGCCGCCGGGCTGATAATCATGCGATGGCCGAGCACTGCTCCCGCCAGGGCCTTAATGTCATCGGGAGTAACGAAATCGTGCCCGCGCATCGCCGCCCGCGCCTGAGCCGTGCGATAGAGGGCGAGGGAACCGCGCGCGCTGGCGCCCAGGTAGACATCCTCGTGATGGCGCGTGGCGCTAACCAGAGAAACGATGTATTCCTCGATCAGGTCGTCAACGTAGACCTCGGTAATGGTCCGCTGCAACTGGAGCAGTTCGTCAATGTCGGCGACCGGTTGAAGCGAATCGAGGGGATGGGCCTGGCGCTGCCGCTTGAGGATGGCGATCTCGTCAAGACGCTCGGGATAACCCAGATGCAGGCGCAGGAGAAAGCGGTCGAGCTGGGCTTCGGGCAGCGGGAAGGTGCCCTCGTATTCAATGGGATTCTGGGTGGCGAGCACGATAAAGGGCGCGGGCAGGACGTAGGTCTCGCCATCAACGGTGATCTGGCGCTCTTCCATCGCCTCCAGCAAGGCGCTCTGGGTCTTGGGCGTTGCGCGGTTGATCTCGTCGGCAAGCACGATCTGCGCGAACACCGGTCCGGGGCGGAACTCGAACTCGCGGCTCTGCTGGTTGAAGATCGAAACGCCGGTCACGTCGGAAGGCAGAAGGTCAGGGGTGAACTGAATGCGCTTGAAGCTGCACCCGATTGAGCGCGCGATACTCTTGGCCAGCACGGTCTTTCCGGTGCCGGGTACATCTTCGAGCAGCACGTGGCCGCGGCATAACAGCGCTACCAGCACCAGTTCCACAGCCTGGCGCTTGCCCACGATCACCTGATCAACATTGTTGATGACGCGATCAGCGAAGGCTTTGACGCTATCCAATACGCACCTCGGTGTGGAAGGTTCAATCCCGAAGTGCAGTATACCACTGTCCCGTGCGCGCATCCGGCGCCCGTGTCGTTTTGGGTTGGCGTCTTTTTTGCAACCGCGGGGCGCCCCTAGAGACAGCCCGCCGGGCCGTCTCTGTCTCGTGCGCGCATCCGGCGCACGTGTCATTTTGGGTTGGCGTATGTTTTTGCACCGGGGCGCGAACGCGGTGACAGGCATCCGGGGGCGCGCGTCTACCCGTCGAGGACGGCGCGCACGGTCGTTTCGGGCACGTCGTCGCAGACCGTGACGCTGCCGATGGCCGTCGGCAGCACCCAGCGGATGCGCCCGGCGCGCACTTTTTTATCGCGCGACATCAGGGCGAGCAGGGCTTCGAGATCGACATCGGATGGAAGGTTGGCGCTCAGGCCATAAGCCGCGAGCAGGCGGCGCTGCCGTTCGACGAGGGCGAGGTCGCAGAGGCCCATAGCGGCGGCGATGCGCGCCTCGATGTCCATGCCAATGGCCACCGCCTCCCCGTGAAGCAGGGCCCAGTCGCCTACCAGGGCTTCAACAGCGTGACCGATGGTGTGCCCGTAGTTGAGGGTGATGCGTTCGCCCTGCTCGCGCTCGTCGCGATTGACCACCTCGACCTTCACCGCCACGGCGCGCCGGATCAGGCTGGTAAGGCGGTCGGTCAGTTCCCGATCCTCGGCGTCCCAGCCGCCGAACCCTGTGTCGGTCCAGCCGCGCTCGGCGGCGAGGCGCTCAAGCTCGGCGAAGAGGCCAGCCTCACGGATGACGCCGTGTTTGATCACTTCAGCCCACCCGGCGCACAACTCGCGATGCGGCAGGCTGGCGAGGGTGTCGGTATCGGCGAGCACCAGGCGTGGTTGGTGGAAGGCGCCGATAAGATTCTTGCCCAGCGGGTGGTTGATGCCCGTCTTGCCGCCCACGGCCGCGTCTACCATAGCCAGCAGGGTGGTGGGCAGTTGCACCACGGCGATGCCACGCAGCACCGTCGCAGCGGCATAGCCCGCCAGGTCGCCTACCACGCCGCCGCCGAGGGCCAGCACCACGTCGCGCCGTTCCACGCCGTTGCCGATCATCCAGTCGTACAGCCGCCAGAGTTGCTCCTGGCTCTTGCTGGCTTCACCGGAGGGTACGGTGTAGCGCTGCACCTGATACCCCGCCTGGCTCAGCCGGGCGGCCAGCGATGCGCCATGGGTTGCGGCCACTGCCGCGTCGCTCACGAGCCAGAGGGCGCCACGGAGATCAAGGGCGCCGAGCCGGTCGGGCAACTGGCTCAGCGCGCCCGCCGCGACGATCACGGGGTAGGCGCCGGAGGGAGTGGCAACGGTAAGCTCAGGCATCATAGATCGGTCCCGTCAGCAGAGCCTCCAGTTCGGCGCCAGCGGGGCGCTCGCGGTCGCCAGGGGGGACAATCAGCAGCCCGTTGGCCCCACGAAGCGAGAGCAGGCGCGAACTGCCCTGCGCGCCCGTCGTGGTTGCCAGCAAGCGCCCATTGACCTGGCGCACCACGATGCGCTGATACTCAGGACGATCAGGGGCGGGGCGCACCGGCGCGGCCAGCGTGACGCGCACGCGAGGGCGCATGGGCCGCGCATCGCCTTGCAGCGCGCGTAGCGCCGGGCGCACAAAGACCTCGAATGAGACCAGCGATGAGACCGGGTACCCCGGCAGTCCAAAGATCAACTTGTCGCTGGTAGTGGCGAAGGTCGTAGGTTTGCCGGGCTTGAAGGCCACCCGGCCAAAATGGATCGTCCCGATCTCGGCCAGGATGGTCTTGATCAGATCGCGCGTTCCCATACTCGCGCCGCCGCTGGTGATCAACACATCGGCCTGCTCCAGACCGCGGAGAACGGCTTCCTGCTGCGCCGCCAGGTCATCGCGGACAATTCCCAGCGACCGGGTTTCGCAGCCGGCCTCACGGGCCGCGGCGAGCAGGGCATAGCGGTTGGAGTCGCGCACGCCGCCGGGAGGGCGCGGCGTACCCGGCTCGACGATCTCGTCGCCGGTGGAGAGCACCGCCACGCGGGGCCGGCGGTACACGCGCACGCGGGTGAGACCAAGGGCGGCTAGCAGGCCCACTTCGGGCGGGCCGATCACGCTCCCTTGCTCCAGCACCACCGCGCCGCGAGCAATATCCTGACCCGGCGTATGGACGTACTCACCCGGCTGCACGGCGCGTTGCACACGCAGCACCCCGTCACGTTCCTCGGTGAACTCCACGGGAATCATGGCATCGGCGCCGGCAGGCATAGGCGCGCCGGTCATGATCCGGGCGGCCATGCCAGGGCCGATGGCCAGCTCCGGGGTGACGCCAGCGGTCAATTCGGCCACGACGCGCCGTTCGGCCAGTCCGTCGGCAGCGCGCAGGGCATAGCCGTCCATCGCGGCCCGGGGGCCATCGGGCACGGCTTCGGGCGAGCGAATGGTTTCGGCCAGCACACGTCCATCGGCGGTGAGCGCGTCAACCTCCTCCGTATCGAGAGGCGCGGCGCGGGAGAGGATCAGACGCAGCGCCTCGTCAATCGACACCAGCGGGTAGGGCGACTCGCGCAGCATTTCGTGCATGGTCATACTCCGGTGGTAGTGAGAGGCGCCGGTGATCCCCTGTCTCCGTGACAGGTCTCCGTTGTAGAAGCGACGCTTCCCGCATCGTTCCAATATCTGCTCGCCAGGGCGCGCTAGGGGCGACCGGACGGTCGCCCCTAACTGTCGGTGCTTAAACTTCGTAGGGGAAGGAGCGGGGCATGCGGGGTCGAAATCCTTGTCCTTGCGAAGGTGTAAAGCCTCGGTTCAAGCCAGCTTGCAGACTTCACCTCCACATCTCTACATCCGAGATGTAGGGACAACCCTGACGCCTCCGCCACCCTTACTTACGTTTATTCTACCACGGCAGGGTGAAGCGCACCGTGGCGCCCTGGCCCGGTGCACTCTCGGCCCAGATGCGCCCGCCGTGGGCCTCGACGATGCGCCGGGCGATGGCTAGCCCCAGACCGGCGCCGCCGCTGGCACGCGAACGCGAGGGATCGGCCCGGTAGAAGCGGTCAAAGATCCGTGGCAGATCCTCTGGCGCGATGCCGTTGCCGGTGTCGCGCACTTCGAAGAGCGCTTCGGACGGACCGGATCGCACCGCCAGGGTCACGACTCCGCCTGGAGGGGTGTGGCGCAGGGCATTGTTGACCAGATTCCCCAGGACCTGAGAGATCCGCTGCGGATCGGCAGTCAACTCCGGCGCCGTTTCCGCCTCAACGCGCAGTTCAATATTCCGTTCCCCGGCCTGCTGGGCGAAGGAGGCGCGGGCGTCTTCCAGCAGCCGCGCGGGGTTGACCGGCTCGGTGTGCAGGGCCAGTTGCCCGGCATCGGCCAGGGCCAGCAGGCGCAGGTCTTCGATCAGGCGCTCCAGCAGCGCCACCTTGTCGAGCAGGCCGTCAATCTGCTCGGTCTCGGCGCGATACACCCCGTCCTGGATGCCCTCCAGCCGGCCCTTGATGATCGAGAGGGGAGTCCGCAACTCGTGGGCCACATCGGCGGTAAGCTGGCGGCGCTGGCGGTCGGAGTCCTCCAGGGCGTCGGCCATCTGGTTGAAACTGCGGGCCAGGTCGGCCACCTCGCGCACCAGGCCGGGCTGTACGCGCACCCGGAGATTGCCAGCGGCCATCGAGCGAGCCGCCGCGTCGAGCTGGCGCAGGGGCGTGCTGATGCGGCTTGAAAAGAAGGCTGCCAGCGCGATCAGGATGGCCGCCAGGCCCACGCCGGCGCCCAGAATGCTGCGGGCCAGCGTCCCGGCGCCCTGCTGGTCGCCCGGCGCGCCCCGGTACACCAGCACCAGCGCGCCGACCTGGTCGCCACGGAGCATGATCGGCACTGAACGCACTGTCAGACCGTCGTTGCGACTGATGGGCAGGGGGATGTCGCCGGGCAAAACGATGCCTGTGAGCGACGGTTGGACGGGTGGCGGTTCACCCCAGGCTGATGGGCGCAAGGTAACCACGCGGCCCTGGGCGTCGAGCAGAGCCACGCTCTCCAGATTGGCCGGCCGCAACTCCCGCTCAAGAGCGCGCAACCGAATGTCAACCCCGGTCCAGGCGCCGTTGCGTTCGTACAGGCGGGCCAGCCGGCGCGCCTCGGCGCGAGTGAGCACTTCGGACCGCACGCCCCACTCGGTCCGGGCGCGCTGATCGTTCTGTCCTGTCAGCCAGAAGAGCAGGAGCATGCCCCCCACCCCGAGCACGATCACCAGGGTAAAGGCGGTCAACATCAAACTAAAAATGCGTGGACGCATAATTCGGATTGTGGATTTTGGATTTTCGATGGCCGTATATGGCTTTCTAATGCGACCCGGGGACGATGCACCCGCGACCCGTTCAACAGAAACTAGTCCAGGACTACGGTTCGTTGCGCGGTCTTTCAGGGCGAGGCATGGAGGGCTGCGCCTTCCCGCGCCTCGCCCGACGGTAGTTCAGGTGTATGAACCGGGCGCTCTGCTCTCTTCCGTCCGGTACAGGGGGCGGGAGGAGCGCCAGGTTGCTCTGGCTCCCTACGCCGGCGACTCGGCAAACTTGTAGCCTACCCCATAGACGGTCAGAATATAGCGCGGGGTGGCGGGGTCGGGTTCGATTTTGCGGCGCAGATTTTTGATATGGGCGTCAATGGTGCGATCATAGCCGGTGTAGTGCGTGTCGTACACCCGTTCGAGAAGCTGGGCGCGAGTAAAGGGTCGGCCTGGCTCGCGCGCGAGGACGGCCAGCAGGTCAAACTCGGTGGCGGTCAACTCGATTGGCTCGCCGCCGCGGCGGACGCTGCGACGCTCGAGGTCAATGCTCAGCTCGCCGCAGTAGATGATGCCGGCGGGTGTGCCCGCGTCTTCGGTGCGGCGCAGCACGGCGCGGACGCGGGCCACCAGTTCGCGCGGGCTGAAGGGCTTGGTGATGTAGTCGTCGGCGCCCAGTTCCAGGCCGATCAGCCGGTCGGCCTCCTCGACGCGCGCAGTCAGCATAATGATCGGCAGCTTGCGTGTGGCCGGGTCCTGGCGCAGCACGCGAGTGACGTCCAGGCCGTCCATCCCTGGCAGCATCAGGTCGAGCACCATCAGCGCCGGGCGCTCAAGCCGGGCCAGGCGCAACGCCGTTGGTCCATCGCTGGCGGTAATAACGCGAAACCCGGCGCGATCCAGGTAATCGCGGGCAATCTGCACGATACCAGGTTCGTCATCAACAACGAGAATGGTGCGGCTCATTGTTCCTGGCTCCTGCCAGCCGCTTGCAGGGACGGTGGAAAGCCGGGTTTCGCCCCATCCCCGTATCCTTACTCCACGCGCGGATCATGCCCGGCGGGCGTAGTCGGGCCGGCGGGCGCAGGCGGACCGGCAGGTGCGGACGGACCTGCGGGCGGCTGGTTGTTGCGGCCCTGCTGGAAGAGGCGCAGCAGCAACCAGGCCAGCAGGACCAGGGCGGCCAGTTGTGTGAGGGCCTGTAGGAGCTTGAAGGCAAAGCCGAGCCACGGCCAGAAGAAGCCGCCAGGATGGGGGGCGAAGTGATGCCCCTCGGCGTGATGCTTCCACCGTGGCGCCGCGAATGGCGGCGGGGGGTTGCCCCGTAAGTCCTCGAAGCGCCCACCGGGGCCGGGCGCAATGAATGTAACTGGCGGCGTCTGGGCCACGGTCGCGGCCGGTCGAGTCCGCCATGCGCCGGACAGCGCGCCAAGACTGATAACCAGGGCCAGGCTCGCCAGGGCGAGGGCGGCCAGTCCCAACCAGTTGCGTCTACGTTCCATCGGTAGAGACCTCCGTCAACTCCGGTGCTATCTATCACGATCAGGATACGGAGGAGTTGTGAAGGGAGTATGAAGAGGTGTTGGAAGGATTCAGCAGTCCATAGGACGCTATACCGGAGGCCAGGGCACATTGGGGCCGGGGCCGGGCGGTGGAAAGACGCCGGTAGCGAGCAGGTGGTCGAGGCGGCGTCGCAGGGCGCGGATTTCGACCTTATCGAGCAGATCGTCGAGAGCCTGCGCGACGGCGTCGCCGGCATCGAGTCGGGCGCGGAAGGCGTGCAGCGCGGTAATCACCTCGGGGGGCAACGCCTCGCCGACGAAATCCCATAGCACGGTGCGCAATTTCGGCTCGTGGTGAAAACAGATCCCGTGGTCAATCGCCCAGAGCCGTCCATCAAGACCCTTGAGAGCGTGACCGCTCTTGCGATCGGCGTTATTGATCAGGCAATCGAAGGCGCACAGGCGCCGAATGACAGACTCATAGCCCCCTTCCTTGAGCATCGTGAAGAGATGCGCGTCCTCGTCGTTGGCGATGAACAACTGCACCATGCCGATGCCATAGGGTCCGTCGCGGAGCACGGTAGGGGGCACGAGGCCGAAACCGAGGGCTTCGGAGACCACGTATGCCGCCACCTCGCGGCGATACAGGGTGCCGCGGGTGAAATCCCAGAGCGGGCGCTCGCCGCGACGCGGCTTGTAGACGGCGAGCAGCCGGTGTTCCTCATAGGTAATGGTTGCGAGCAGCGTATAGTTGCTGCTGTAGGGCAGGGTGGTCTCAACCGACATATCACCCCTGGCCAGCGCTTCCAATACCTGGGCTACCTCGATGGTCTGAGGCTGCTGCTCGTTCATGGCTGGAGTATGCTTCGATCAGTATTCCTGTAGGACGCGGTCTGGCTATGCGGCCGGTTGCGCGCGCATGGGGAGCCGTTCTCCGCCCACAGTAGCGCAACCTTCAGGGCTGCGCGCAGTTGCGCGCCAGGGAAACATGGTTCGCCCCAGCCAGGGCAGCCCGACCCGTCAGGATCATGGCGTGCCGCGGATGGGACCGTGGCCGTTACGTTCGGGACAGAAATGCCCCGATGGATCGATCGGGCGGCCACAGTTGCCGCAGATGGCGCGACCGGCGGCCACCACCTGCGCGGCGTGGCTGCTCAGGGCGCGCATCTGGGGCCGGGTGGCCGAGAAACGCGCGGTTGGCTGTTCCTCGTCATCGTCGCTGATCCCCTGGATCAGCAAGACGATCAGATCGCGTTCGGGATCGTAGCCCAGGCCCATCTGGCCGACGCGGAACTCCGGTTCCAGGGGCTCTTCCAGGCTCATATCGGTGACCAGCAAGTCATTGGAGGTGGCGAGGCGCGGGTTCTTCTCAGCCAGGCTGTCGAGCAGGCGCCCGATTGCTTCGGCAAGGGCGCGAACCTGTTCCTTCTCGGCAAGCAGGGTGATGAGGCGCGATCCCCGGCGCGCCTGCATGTAGAAGACCCGCTGGCCCTTAGGACCGACGGCGCCCACGGTGATCCGCTGCACGGCATCCAGATCGTAGGTAAACTCAGACATGCTCCTGCTCTAGGTGCTTCGCCGCCGGCAAAGGGCCTTCGCCGTTGCCGGCGGCGGAGTTCGTCGCGGCAGGCGTCGGGGAGGCGGCCTCGGCGCCTGCCACAGGCTGCTCGGTTGCGGCGAGGGACTCGGACTTCAGGCGCAGGTGGGCGAGAGAGCCGGTTTCATTAAACGCCAGCAGGCGCGGTCCCATCCGCTCAAACGCGATGGCGGTCAGCGAAGCTGGATTGATGACCAGCCGTTGAAACAGATCAATATGCATGCCCACATAGTAGGCAATGGCCAGTTTAATAATGTCGGCGTGGGACACAACGGCGATAGTCTGCCCGGGGTGCAGGGCCCGCAGGCGGTCAAGGGCCTGAACCATACGCATCTGGGCCTCGCCGAGGGTCTCACCATTGGGGAATCGGGTGCCGCTGGGATAGAACTGTACGCCCGGCCACAGTTCGTGTTTATAGAGTTCCTTCAGTTCAGCGCCCTGCCACTCGCCGTAGCGCACCTCGCCGATCTGTTCCACCAGGCGCAACTGCAACCCGCGCGGCTGCGCGATGGCAGCAGCCGTCTCGACACAGCGCTCAAGCGGGCTGGTGTAGATCGCCGCGATGGGCAGATCGCCCAGCCGCTCGCTCAGCGCGGCCGCTTGCGCGCGTCCTTCGTCGTTGAGATGCACGCCTGGCGTCCAGCCAGCCAGTCGTCCGTGTACCCAATCATTGGTTCCGTGGCGAATCAGCAGCAGCAGGGTCACACGGGGCTCCTTCACAGTTCATCGGGCATAGGTTTGAAGGGAGAGGCTCGCCTTCCTGAACCGTCTCTTCTCTGGCGCCGGGTGAAGGAAAGGCGACCAGAGGCGCGGCGTACCGGGTTCCATTCTTCACCAGTATCATACCACAGCCCTTCCGTTTCTGGGGAGCAAAGGGCTGCGGTTTGTAAACGGATCGCTACTTTTTGCTTAAAAGCAACGATTGACAATCTTTCTTGCCTTCTATATAATTTAGAGCAGTATAAGGTATTTACATCCTATACCTTTCCCGCTGTGCAACTCCCGCCGTGAGGGTGGAGGGAGGGGCATGCAACGCCAGGATCGCAAGGTGTGCCTGGCGTCCGGTCAGTGGTCCCGCTGTAGTAAGCTGGAGGTTTATCCATGCGCGAAGAAGACAATCTGGTTCCCCCGAAATGGCGGCCGCTGTTCAACAACCAGGACTGGCTCATGCATGACATCGTAGTGAAGTCGTTCTGGGCCTTTGGCGTGATCGCCGCGATCGCGCACCTGCTGGTCTGGCTGTGGCGTCCGTGGTTAAGCCCTACTCTCTAATGCAGGCGGAGCGGGTGTTGTCTTGTAATGGTTTGCCTTCCAAGGTAAGGAGCGGCCTATGCCTCCACGCAGTCCAGTGCGCACCAACATCGTCCTTTTTACGATCCTGGGTTTTGTTGTCGCGCTGCTGATCCACTTCATCGTGCTCAGTTCGGTTCGCTACAACTGGCTCGACAACCTGACTCCAGCCGGAACGCCCGCTGGCGTATTGATACTGCACTATCTGGGCGCCCTGCTCGGCTGAGACCTGTGGCGCCTGGCGCCCGCCGGCGGCTAGAGCGCCACGGGATTGGCAACAACCGCCAGCAGGGGGTGCTGGCGGTTGTTGCCATCTTACTGCCAGGATTATTCCGGCTTTTGCACATAGAACATTGTTTGACCTTCCAAAGCATCGGGTGTATACTGACAGGTGCACGGTCAGGGTCAACTACGCGCGCTTTCCCTGGCGTTGTATCCGCATCCCGCACTCCCCCGAGGCAGGCTGTGCAGCGCGACCGTCCTCCTGACGCCCTGACGTATATGTCGGAGCCGGCTGCCCCTGGTGCGGTAGCGCCGGGCTCCTGACCTGGAGCTCGAGGAGATCTCTATGCAAGCGCCAACCGGGCCCAGTGAACGACAGGCTGCGGTCTTCATCTCGGTGGCCGTTGGCATCCTCGTTGCCGTGGTAACGACGGCGACGTTCTGGTGGGTGTATAGTCTGGTGCTCGCCCCCGAGCGCAGAGCTGCGGCTCAAGCCGCCGCGACGCCCTGGAGCCCGAGCGACGGGATTCAGGTGATCACCAGGGCGCAACCGAATACGCCCACCGATGGCCGCCAGCCATGGCTCGGCGAACAGGCCTGGACCGAAGGGGTGCAGGCTGGCCAGGCGTGGGTGCAGGCCAATCCCAACACGGTCAACGTGCAGGTCCTCGCCGGCATGACCTCGGCGCAAATCTGGACCTATATGCAACAGTATGTCTCCGCCGCCCTCGGCGTCGGATGCCAGTACTGCCATAACCTCCAGAACTTCGCCAGTGACGAGTACCCGCAGAAGATCGCCGCCCGCAACATGCTCTATCTGGTAAGCGATGTCAACGCCGAGTATATCGTCAACCTGCCCAACTGGCGCGGAAACTATGTGCAGTGCGCCACCTGCCATAACAACGCGCCCAACAACCTGGAGAGCTTTGGCGTCCAGTTCATCAAGAGCGTCCCCGATATTCTGGTGACGGTCGATCCGCTCGATGAGAATGGCGTGGCGATCACCGATCCGGCGCTCAAACCCGAAGCCCTGCGCCAGCCGATCAGTCTCCAGGACTCGGTGCTCTACTACATCTATAACTATTTCGTCTGGAAACCCTTCGATCCTAACGTTCCTGAAAGCGGGCGCGGCGCTCTGGCGCTAACCTACGACGGCGGGCGCACCCAGGAGCAGGTCACTATTAACCAGAACGTGATGAACTACCAGGCCTGGTCGCTGGGCGTCGGCTGCACCTACTGCCACAACTCGCGCAACTTCGTAGGTTATGAGCTGGGGACGGCCAGCAATATCGCGCATCCCGAATACGGCTATAACAAGCTCAAGGCCCAGCGCATGCTGCAACTCACCACATGGCTGAAAGAGAACTGGACGGCCTACGGGGCGTTGCCTAAAGACGCCATTCCCTCCGAACTGGAAGGCGGGGCCAGCCGCTTCTCCTACCAGCAGATCGATGGGCAGTTCTATAATGTGCCGGGTTGCTACACCTGCCATCAGCGAGCGGCTATTCCTAGAGCGGCCATCAACCGGAATGCCATCCCCGAAGGTGATACCGGGGTGGTGATCCTGCCGCCCATCCTGCGCGGAACGCCGTAGGTGGCAGCGCGGGGCGCTCCGGTGCGGGACGCCCCGCGCCTCCGACCCCCCTGCCTAGAATCGAGCTGTCAATGAGTGACACCCACAAAGGCTCAGGTCTCGCTCCCGCGCCCACGCCGGCCACCCCGCCACTCGCTGCGCCCGTCCCCGGCCTGCGCGGTATCCTCACCCGCTCCATCACGCTGATGAAGCCGGTGACCTGGTTCGCTCCCGCCTGGGCCTTTCTCTGCGGCGCGGTGGCGAGTGGCGCCCTGTCATGGCAACTGGAGCCGATCGCTCGCCTGGCCCTCGGCGTGTTTATGGCTGGTCCCATCCTCTGCGGCCTGTCGCAGGTGATCAATGATTATTGTGACCGCGACGTGGATGCCATTAATGAGCCCCATCGCCTTATTCCCTCCGGCCAGGTCAGCCTGCGCCACGTCCATATTCTCGCGGTCATCCTCACCTGGCTGGGCACCAGTATGGCCTTTATCCTTGGGGGCCAGGTGGCGCTCTTCGTCGGTCTTGGTCTTATCGCCGCGCTCGCCTACAGCCTCAAGCCGGTGCGCGCCAAGCGCAATGGCTGGATCGGCAACGCCCTGGTAGCCATCTCCTACGAGGGCCTGGCCTGGATGGCCGGCCATGTGGCTTTTGCTCCCCTCACCACCCAGAGCATCGCCATCGCCTTGCTCTACTCCTTCGGCGCCCACGGCATTATGACCGTCAATGATTTTAAGAGCATGAAGGGCGACGCCCTGATGGGCATTCGCTCCATCCCGGTCCAGTATGGCAAGGTGGCTGCCGCACGCATGGTGGTGACGATTATGGGCCTGGCCCAGATTGGCGTGATCGTGCTGCTCCTGAGCTGGGGACACACGATCGCTGCGGGCGTGGTCTTCCTGCTCCTCGCCGCCCAGAGCATTCCTAATGTGCGCTTCATCCGCGACCCGGAGCATAACGAGGTCTTCTTCAACGCCACTGCGATCATGCTCTACGTCTGGGGAATGCTGGCCGCTGCCATCGGTCTGGCTTCCTAAGGCTTAGTTGCGCGACAGCGGCGCATGGGCGCTCTGCCTCGGGTTGGCGCCTCTTTCTTGGAGCGAAAAACGGGGGAATTATGACGCAACGTGTCGTAATTGTCGGCGCTTCGGTGGGTGGCGCCACGGCGGCGATTACGCTCCGCGGTCTGGGGATCGAGACGGTGCTGATCGAGCGTGAGCTGGTCAAGGCCAAGCCCTGTGGCGGCGCGGTGCCCCCCGCTGCCTTCAAGGAGTTCGATCTGCCCGCCACGCTGATTGACCGTAAGGTGACGCACTGCCTGGTGGTGTCACCCTCCGGCCAGGAGACCCATATTGATGTCGCCGGTACTGTGCCCAGTGCCGATGATTATGTGGCCATGGTTCGCCGTGAGGTCTTCGATGGCTTCCTGCGCGCCCGCGCCCAGCAACGCGGGGCCGAGTTGATCCACGCTCAGCTTACTGGCCTGCGTTTCGAACGCCAGGGGGTCACGGTTACCTACCGGCGTATACGCGATGGCAGCGAGAGGACTATCACCGCCGACGCGGTGATCGGGGCCGATGGGGCCTACTCCCCCACCGCGAAGTTCCTTGGTCTGCCCAATCTCCCCCGCGCCATTGCCCTGCAAGAACGCATCGCCCTCCCTGATCGCCAGATGGCTCGCTGGGAACGGACCGCCGACCTCTACCTCGGCCACGATGTCAGCCCGGATCTCTATGCCTGGGCCTTCCCCAAACGCGACCATATCGCTGTCGGCGTGGGCGCGGGGCCAGGGCATACCGCGCAGGCCCGGACCCTGCTTGCCAACCTTAAGGCGCGCCTTGGCCCGGCCCTTGAGGGAGGCCGCGTGTTGTTGCGCGAGGCCCATGCCCTGCCTATGGAACCCCGTAGGCATATGGCCTTCGATCGGGCTATGCTCATTGGCGATGCCGCGGGTCTGGTTGTGCACACCTCTGGCGAGGGGATCTACTGGGCTATGAAGAGCGGCCAGATTGCCGCCCAGGTGCTCGCTCAGTACCTTGACGTTCCCAGTTCGGCCAATCTGCGGGTCTACGAGAAGCTCTGGTGGGATCAGTACGGCTCGATGTACGCCTTCTTGCGCTGGCTGCAAAAATGGGGCTATAGCAACGAACGGCAGATGGAGGTCTTCACCGAGATGTGCCGTAACCGCGATGTGCAACGCCTCACCTTTGATAGCTACATGCATAAGCAAATGGCCCCGGTTCCCTGGTTCGCCCAGCTCCGCATGACCTGGGACATCATCTGCGCCGAGGTGCGAAACTACCTCCGCCAGCGCGCGCCTCTACGCGAACAGCGCGCCTGCGTTGCCATGGCGGTATAGAGGCAAAGCAAGGAGGGGAGGAAAAAGGGTTCCTCCCCTCCTCTGTGTCTCTCACCGCTGTTCACTTCCGGGGCGGGCGAGGTCGCGCCAGTTTCTTCCACGGCCAGGGGCGCGAGGAAACGATAGTGTTCACATCTGCCAAACACCTTCATACCGCAGCGGGCGCGGAGGGCTGCAAAAAATTCATCCTCTCCCTTCCTCTGCGTGCTCTACGGTAAATCTGAACACGCACGGGGCAACCCGGTTTTCCCGCCGCTCTACTCCACCACCAGCACCCCCTTCATCCCGGCGACGTAGTGCCCAGGGAAAGTGCAGATAAACTCATACGTGCCCGGACCGGGCGGCTGGAAGGTGAAGGTCACTTCCTCACCGGGGTCGAGCATTGGCGAGGCAACGAGCAGGCCGGGCGTGTCAGCGGGGGGGACAGCGCCAGCGGCGTCACGAGTCACGCGCACCTGGGCCTGCGCCGCGTCGTTAACTGCCGATGCTACATCGTCGCCGCCCTGCACCAGCACCCAGTTGTGCTGCACTGCGGTGGCGAGGTTCCTGAAGGTGATCGTTACCAGGCCGTTGGGCACGGTAATCCGATCCTTGTCAAAGATCAGCAAGGCGGCGTCAGTGCCGATCTCGATTGGCGTGCCCGTACCGGAGGCCAGCGCCGGCCCCAGCGGTTCGGTCGGAATGCCCGCGGCGCCGCGGGCGGGCGTAGGAGTCGGCGGGGCCGGTGCGGGCGTCGGCTGGCCCGCCGGGGGCGCCGTCGGCAGCACGGCCGGGGGCGCGGTTGGTTGCGTTGCCGGGGGCGCCGTCGGCAGCACGGCCGGCGATTGCGTAGGTTGCTGCGGCGCCGCAGCCGTGCCCTGACCCAGGCTGCCGCCGAAGGCGATTGCCAGGAACAGACCCACCAGACCCACTGCAAGCGCCGCGATGATCAGCGACAGTAGCGGGGGGCCGCCAGCGCTACCGCCGGAGAACACATTGTCGCCCTGGTCAAATCCGGGAATTCGCGGCCCGCCACCCTGCGGAGCTCTCCAGCTCATCTGGGCACCTCCATGTAATTCCGCTCTCGTGACAATCTGCACAGAGTCTAGTGTAGCATAAAAGCAAAAATCCGTTGCAGCGATGGTCAGAACCGGGCTACCCTCCATCCCCCAGAATTGCCATCGCCGCGTTGCGGCCATTGATGGCGATCACGCTGCCGCCGGGGTAGGTGCAGGCGCCGCAGAGGTAAACACCCGGCATCGGAGTGCGGTAGTCGAACCGGTTGTGCCACATGTAGGCCGGTAGACACTCACCCTGAAAGATGTGCCCGCCAGTCAGGCCCACTTTGCGCTCGATGTCCGGCGGACCCAGCGCCTCGACTGCAACCACTGCCTCGGACAGGTTGCTCGTAAAACGGGCGATGGAGGCCAGCGCCAGGTCGCAGGCCTCGTCGCGGCGGGTGCTCCAATCGCCTGTAGCGAAGCGGTACGGCACGTACTGGGCGAACACGCTCATTGTGTGCAGGCCCTTCGGCGCTACCGTCGGGTCGTGGACGGTCTGGAAGTACAGCTCGGTCCACAGGCGCGCGGGCAGGTTGCCGCGCCGCGCTGCCTCGTAGCCGGCGCGCCACTCGGCCTTCGTCAGCGGCGTGTTGATCTGCGCCTGATGGTGCGCTTCAAAGGTTCCCGGTCGAGCGCGGAAGTTCGGCAATTCGCGCAGCAATACGTTCAGTTTCAGCGTGCAGCCCTCGATCGGCAGGGCCTCGACCTGTGCGCGCCAGCCCGGGTCGGCGGCGGGGCCGAGCAGCCGCAGGGTTACTACGGGATCGGCGTTCGACACAATCACCGGGGCGGTGATACGGTCGCCGCTCTCCAGTTCCACCCCTTCGCCGGGCACGATGCGCGCCACCGGCGCGCCCGCCGCCACCACCGCGCCCGCCTCGCGAGCCGCGTCGCAGAGCATGAAGCTAACCATGCCCATCCCGCCCCGCACATAACCCCACGTTCCCGGGTAGCCGCCCTGACGCCCGCTGGAGTGGTGAAAGTGGATTGATGCCGTGCCGGGAGCGAACGGACTGGCGTTCGTGCCGATCACCCCCTGGCCGAGATAGGCCAGTTGCAGCCGTTCGTCGCGCAGGTAGCGTTCGACATATTCGACCATGCTCCATTCGAAAAGGAGGCCCCGCAGATCCTCATCGCCGCCGAGGCGGGCCTCGACCTCGTCGCGTTCGGGCCGGCGGTCCAGCCACAGATCGCCGTCGCCGGGAGGCCGCAGGGCGTCTCGCAGGCGGCTTATCAGCCGGGTCATCTCGCGCCAGCCGGCCAGATCGCCAGGGGCGAAGCGGCGGATCTCGGCTTCGCAGCGTTCGTCGTCCTCATAGAGTTGCACGCTGCTGCCGTCCTCGAAGGGAACGAACAACCCGTTGCGCGCTGGCATCCATACAAAGCCCCGCCGGGGCAGGTCGAGTTCGTCAATCACCCGCGGATGCAGCAGGCCGGCAAGATAGGCGCACGGCGACATTCGCACCCCCGGCCAGACCTCTTCGAGCGTGCAGGCGCCCCCGACGCGTTCGCGAGCCTCCAGCACCAGCACGCGCCGGCCCGCCCGCGCCAGATAGGCCGCGCAGGTCAGGCCATTGTGCCCTGCGCCAACCACGATGACGTCCCATGCGCGGCCTGCCAGTTCTCGCACCGGCATCGGCAGGCCGACCAGTCCCATCTGTTGTACGGTTGAGGAGGCGGAAGTTGGGTGCATAACGAGGTTCCCATATAAGGCGCGTTGCGGACCTTAGCGCTCCGGCTTGGTAATTGCTCTGGGATTTCTTATAACCGGTGTGTGGAGGTGTGGAGGTGTGGAGGTGTGGAGGTGTAGAGGTGTAGAGGTGTTTTTACTACTCCACAGCTCCACAGCTCCACACCTCTACACCTCTACACCTCCCCCGGCCCCAGGTCTGGCCCAAGGGCGGTATACACGGCCCCTTCGGGTTTAAGGATGCTCTGGTAGAGGATAGGCCGGCCAGTCTCCCATGCGAGGGCCGGTGGCGGTTCGGCGGAGCGCAGGGTGGCGGCGAGGGCGCGGATCGCTTCCGGGCGCGCGTCGTCGCGCAGGCGTCCGAGCGTAAGGTGGGGCGTGAAGGGTCGCGTTTCAGGGGCGAAGCCCAGCGGCGTCGTTACCGCCAAGATAGCGGCCCGCAACTGATCAAGGGCGGCGAGGTCGCCCGCTACGCCAGCCCAGATCACCCGTGGCCGCTGTAGCCCGGGGAAGGCGCCCAGACCGCTGAGCGTCAGGCGGATGGGCGACATCTCCAGCGTGGCGAGACCGGCGACCAGGGTGGGGACCAGGGCCGCGCCGGTCTCGCCGAGGAACTGCAGCGTCAGGTGCATTTTTGTCGCGTCGGTCCAGCGCACGGGCGGGTTGCCGCGGCGCAACCGCTCCTGTGCTGTGGCCAGCGCCTTCCGCACATGATCGGGCAGGGGAAGAGCGATAAAGAGGCGCATCGCTCACCGGTCTCCGACCATACGCGCCGGATCCTGGCTGTCAATCAATTCACCGTTCGGGGTCAGGCGCGTATAAGTGCCATCGGGGTTGAGTATGCGCGCGCGGTAGTTATCAGCCAGGTAGGTCTGCAGCAGCGTATCGTGCACATAGCGCATCAATCGCGGATCCTCCACCGGAAAGACGGCTTCGACCCGCCGATCAAGGTTGCGCTCCATCAGATCGGCGCTGCCCAGGTACAGCTCAGGCTGACCGCCATTGTGGAAGTAGTAGATGCGGTGGTGCTCGAGGAACGGCCCGACGATGCTTCGCACCGTAATGTTCTCGCTCAATCCGGGAACGCCGGGGCGGAGGCTGCACATCCCGCGCACGATCAAATCAACCCGCACCCCGGCTTGCGAGGCGCGGTACAACAGGTCTATCATCCCTGTATCCACCAGGGCGTTCATCTTGAAGATCAGCCGGCCATCGCCGGAAGTCTTCTGCCGTTCGATTTCGCGCTTGATCAACCGTTTCAAGCTGGCGCGCAGGGTCACCGGCGCGACAAACAGTTTACGGAAGGTGTCCTGACGGCTATAGGCGGTCAGGTAGTTGAACAGATCCACCACATCGGCCGTCAGTTCAGGCCGGCAGGTGAGCATCCCCAGGTCGGTGTAAATGCGCGCGGTGCTGGCGTTGTAGTTCCCGGTCCCCAGGTGGGCGTAGCAGCGAATGCCATCCTGTTCCTGGCGCACCACCAGGGCCAGTTTGGCATGCACCTTCAACCCCAGCAAGCCGTAGACCACGTGAACACCCGCGCGCTCCATCTGTCGGGCCCAGATAATATTGTTTTCCTCATCGAAGCGGGCCTTCAGTTCCACAATCGCCGTCACCTGCTTGCCCTGCTCGCGGGCGTGCATCAGCGCCTTCACGATCGGCGAGTTGCTGCCAACGCGGTAGAGCGTCTGCTTGATGGCCAGCACATTCGGGTCATCAGCGGCGGCCTGAATAAAGTCGATGATCGGCGAAAAGGAGTGATAGGGGTGATGGAGCAGAATATCGCCGTGGCGGATGGCTTCAAAGATGTCAACGTCATTACGCAGAGCAGGTGGCAGCACCGGCACGTGGGGCGCGTCCTTCAGATCGGGTCGGTCCAGGCGCAGCAGGCTCATCAGGTCGGCCAGGCCCAGAGGCCCGCGCACCCGATAGACATCCGTTGGACTGATCTTCAGGTTCGTCGTCAGCAACTGCACGATGTCTTCAGGCATCGAGTGATCCACTTTCAGGCGCACCACCTCGCCGAAGCGCCGCCGCCGCACACCCTCCTCGATGGTGGCGAGCAGATCATCGGCTTCGTCTTCTTCGATCTCCATATCGGCGTTGCGAATCACCCGAAATGGATAACTTGCCTGTACCGTGACCCCGGGGAACAGGGCATTAAGGTGGGCGGCGATCACCTGTTCCAGCCAGATGAAGCATGCCTGGCGCCCGGCAGGCAGATCGCCCGGCGCATCGCACAGTTCGGCAGGCAACTGCACCAGGCGCGGCAGCACCTCGGGCACTTTTATGCGGGCGAACAACTCGCCTTTCTCACGATCCTGGATCACGACCGCCAGGTTCAGGCTCAGATTGGAGATGAACGGGAAGGGCCGGCTGCTGTCAAAGGCCAGCGGCGTGAGCACGGGAAAGACGTGCCGATGGAAATATGTGTCCACCCATTCACGCTGGCCGGGGTTGAGTTCGCTATACTCATAGATAAAAATCCCGTGCGCGCGCAGGTTGGGCAGCAGATCCTCGAGCAAGAGTTTGCGTTCTTCCTCCAGCAAGGGCAGCAGTTCTCGCCGGATCGCCATGAGTTGCTCGGTTGGCGTCAGTCCATCGGGCGACTGCTTGCGTACTCCCGCGCTGATCTGCTGTTTGATCCCGCTGACGCGGATCATGAAAAACTCGTCGAGGTTTGACGCAAAGATCGCCAGAAATTTGACCCGCTCCAGGAGCGGGTTGCGCGGGTCACGAGCTTCGTCAAGAACGCGCCGGTTAAACGCGATCCAGCTCAATTCGCGGTTCAGGTAGGAATGCTCCGCCAGGGTCGCCGTTGTTGCATCAACCTGCTGTTCGTGTATGGTCATACAGGGCTTCTCCTCAAAGCAATTGCTCACGTTCGGGAACAACCTATAACCCGGCATCTGCAGAGCGAGGTTCCATCTGCTTTCGACGTGTATGATATTTGAAGTTGATGCGGCGAGGACGGATCGGTCTAATGAAGAGTGGTAGAATGCCCCTGCGTATGCTGGAGGTCTGGCGTTGTGACTTCACCAGACGCAGTGGTCATCGTGTAGTGGCAGGTGGCCGCAGAGCAACAACCTGTTTCGGCCAGGCGGTTATGCCTGCGATACACAATACCACAGGCAGACACGCTATCAGGAGTGCATCGCGCTGTCACAGTTCCAGGGTCAGCACACACACACCTGGTAGTATACCCAACGCCCTCACTGCCGGCAAGTGACGTGCCTGTAGGGGTGTAACGAACCGTCTCGGCGCCTGTCGCAGCCCACCGGCCCGCCGGGCGTCTGATGGTTGAGAAATAAATCTGGTATAGCCCGCGGCGGCAAGCTTCGCATCTGGTAGTCTGCGGCTTATGAACGTTAAAACATAATCCGGTATCGCCGAACGCTGCGGGCTAAAGTCCTCGCTTAGGACCTGCAAGCCCCTGCGGGGCTTTCGTGAACTCAGCCAGGGCTTTAGCCCGCAGCGCGTGATGCGGCCGCAAGGATTACGGGTTGGTATACCGGACTCTTCATCAGCCGCCGGGCGTGGTGTGGATAGCGGAGTATCTTTTCAAAGACCATCAGCCGCCGGGCAAGGGCGCGCATGCAAGATCTTGCGTCACACCCGCTCGCAGGTCTGCAGCAGATCCGACACGCCATTCTGGGCGGCGCCGCATAGCCGAATCCGCTGCTCTTTTCCGTTTGTATCAGTGTGATGTCTTGCCAGAGCCTTGTCTATTAAGCTCTTAACCTCCGGCGATGGAACCCACGGCACGCGCCAGAGCTACCATCTTGATCGTCGAGGACGACGCCGACATCGCCCGCTTGCTCCGCACGTTCCTCACCAGCCGGGGCTTCAGCGTGCAGGTCGCCGCACGAGGCCGGGAGGCCCTGGAGCTTTGCCGGATGGCGCCCCCCGACTTGGTGCTCCTCGATGTGCGACTCCCCGACATCAGCGGCTACGAGGTCGGCGTGGCCCTCCGCGCTGCGCCAGAGACCCAGAACATCCCCATTGTGGTGCTTACGGCCTTCAGCGAACGCGAACACCGCCTGACCGCCCACAACCAGGTCCGGGCCGACTATCTGCTCGATAAGCCTTTCGATATTGAAGAACTGTACCTGGTCATTCGCAATCAGATTGACCAGGGACGGCGACGCAACTATTATCACCCGGTCACCAACTTGCCTACCGGGGAACTGGTCAATGCCCGGCTGCGCGACCTGCTGGTTACCGATGGATGGACGCTGGCGCTCCTGCGGATCGCCGGCTTCGAGCATTTTACCCAGCGCTACGGCGTTGTCGTCGGTGAGGATGTGCTCAAGTTCACCGCGCTGCTGCTCTGTGACGTGGTGCGCCAGCAGGGCGCAGAGGCAACGTTCGTAGGCCAGATGGTCGCGGGGCCGTATTTTGTCCTCATCTCTCCGCCAGCCGCCATTCCGGCCGTTATCGCCGACCTGAAGCGCCACTTCGATGCCGACATCCGTCTGCACTATGGCTACCGCGATCTGCGCGAGGGTCGGGCGCCCCAGATGCTGCTGGCCGTTGCGACCATCGGGCCGGAAGATGGCCCGTTTAGTGACATCCGCGAACTCACCGAAGTCGCCGAGCGGCGCCTGACCGTCACGATGCCCAGCAGTCAGGGCGTCGCTTCCAATCCCCACTCCCGTAACACCTCCAGCCAGTAATGGCTGGTCAGATCCATATGCACCGGCGTCAGACTGACGTAGCCTTCGGCCACGGCGGCCACATCGGTGCCATCGTCGGCGTGATCCTCTGGCTCCGAGCCGTTGATCCAGTAGTACGGCCGGCCCCTGGGATCATAACGCACCACCAGTTCATCGCGGTACGAACGGCGACCCAGACGGGCGATACGGATACCGCGCACTTCTTCTGGCGGACGCGCCGGCACGTTGAGGTTCAGAAGCACGTCCTGCGGCAGACCCCGCTCGCGCACCTTCTCCACCAGTTGCACCAGCGCTTCCTGAGCCGCCCGGAAGTCCCAGGGGGCGTTTCTGGCCCGCAGTTGGGACACGGCCACGCCCGGAACCCCGAACATGATTCCTTCCATTGCCGCAGCGACGGTTCCCGAGTACAGGAGGTCCGTCCCCAGATTGGCGCCAAGGTTGATCCCTGAGACAACCAGGTCGGGTTTCCGTGGCAACAGGCCCATAATCGCCAGCGCCACGCAATCGGCTGGCGTGCCGTCGCAGATCAGGGCCGGGCTGCCGTCGAGGAGCGCGCCTTCCCAGGCCCGCAGCGGGTCGAACAGCTTGCGATAATGGCCCGCCGCGCTCCAGTTGCGGTCAGGGGCCACCACGGCCACCTCTCCCACCTGGCTTAACGCCGCGCGCAGGGCTGTTAATCCTTCGCTCTGATAACCATCGTCGTTGGTGATGAGAATATACATAACTCAGGTGAAAATAGTTTGTGATCCTCACCCGCCCCCCGACCCCCTCCCTCTCCATCTGCGGTGGAGAGGGAGGGGGCGTCGAGCGCAGCGAGGCGGGGGAGGGTGAGGAGAGATCGCAACCCGATGCCGGTAAGAGGAGGGATGGGGAAAACCGGATTTCCCCCATCCCCCTCACAGATGGCAAAGCCTTCCGGCAAACGGCCATACCCGCAAGTGATCACTCTTTTGGGAGATCAATATCACTCAGGCGCACTGTTTTGCGCCCCTGGAACTTGATCGTTTTCTGACCTTCACTCGACAGTTGCCCGCTCTGTTCTAGATTCTTGATCTCCTGCTGCATGGTTTGCGCCAGTTCGAGTTCGCCCTGGTTCAGCAGGCGCGTCACAGCGCTCTTGAGTTTCTGAGTGGCGCCCGCCACATCACCCTGCGCCAGATCCTGGAGCGCGCGCGTTTGCAGTTTGAAGGCGCTCACCTTCTCGACCACGTTCATCACGCCGGGATGGACCTGCTGGAGCCGTTGCGGGTCGTCGGTAAAGGTAAGCAGGACGTCCACGCGGTTCTTTTCCCCACTGCGCCCCAGCGCCGGCACGTCATAACTTACCTCGGCCTGGCCGATGCGGTACGTGCCCGCGGGGCGCTGGTCCACCAGCAGTTCGATCAGCAGCGCCCGGCCCGCGCCGGTTTCAAGCTCGCCAAGGGGCACGCTGACCTCGCGGTCCGAGAGGGGTTGGTACCCCAGGTTGCTGATCATGGGCAGCACCTGCCACACCGCCCGCGGCGTAATGCCCTGCACCAGCCGCAGGTTCAGGATGGCGTTCTGGACGGCGACGCTCTGGGCCCGCTGCACCGTGGTGCGGAAATACTCCGTGATCTCCTCAGGACGCGCGATGTAATCAGCAGTGCCGCCGGAGCGATTGGCCATTTCGATCAGCAGATCCTCGTTCCAATCCTGGCCGACGCCAAGCGCGGTGATCGGCACGCCGAGCCGCCCCGCGTCGTCGGCGCGCAGGAGGCACTCGTTTTCGTTTTCGGTCTGGCCATCGGTCAACAGCACCAGGCGCCGGATCGCGCCCGAACGGTCGCGACTGATCTCGCGCAGCGCACGATCAACTGCGGGTGCGATCTTGGTGCCGCCAGCGTCGCGGATGCGCGCCACGCGCTCCTTGATCGCCTGCCGGTCGGTCACCGGCGCGGCGGGCGCCAGCACCTCGGCGCGATGGTCGAAGATTACAATTGACGCAATATCCTGGGCGTCCAGCAGGTCAATCGCCATACTGACCGCCTGGCGCACCCGTTCGATCTTCTCGCCCTTCATCGAGCCTGAACGGTCGAGCACAAACGCGACGTTCACCGGCATCCGCACCTGGGCAAGCACTTCCGTCGGTTGCACTTCGATCAAGACATAGGCGACTTGCGCCGTTTGCGCTGCAAGATACGGGCGCGCGAGGGTTGCCCGCAAGGTCACTTCGCCTGCCATATGCGCTCCTCTCCGCTCGCGCCACCCCGCGCTGGCGGAGCCGTGTATCGTCGGCATTACGTCTCGAGTGTCGCGTTTCGCCCCTGCGATAGCGCGTCTCCGGCTCTACAGTATATCATGTTCGTTGTTTGCTCCTCCGATGGCCGGGATGCATCGGCCGTAGCCGCGCGGTCTCAGACCGGCTCTGCGACCCTCGGCAGTAAATGGCAATATGGTTGCAAACTACTCAGAGTGCTGCGATTGCTGCTGCGACTCGGAGATCAGCACTTTATCCACCCGTAAGCCGTCCATATCTACCACTTCAAAACGCCACTTATCCCAGTGCACCACCTCGCCGGTGCCGGGTATCTTCCCCAGCAGACTGATCACAAAGCCGGCGAGGGTGTCGAAGCGGTAGGTCTCTTCCTCGGGCAGTTCCTCCACGTCGAGGAGCGCCTTGACCTCGTCGATGGCCAGCGAGCCTTCTACCAGCAGGGAACCATCCTCCCGGCGCACCACTGGCGGGGTTGTGGCTTCATCGAATTCATCGGCAATCTCGCCAACGATCTCTTCGAGCACATCCTCCAGCGTGACGACGCCTTCGATGCCGCCCAGTTCACCCACGACCAGGGCCATATGGCGACGACTCTTGCGGAAGGTGGCCAGCAGCGCAAAGGCGCGACTGTTCTCGGGCACATAGAGCGGCGGTGAGACCACGTCACGTACCCGCGCGCCCTCACCCTCGCGCCGGTAGAGCATCAGCAGATCCCGCACGTGGACCACGCCGACGATCTGGTCTGGCGAGCTCTGGTAGACCGGGAAGCGCGAATAGCCGCTTTCCAGCACCCGGTCGAGCACCTCGCCCAGGGTGGCATCGGCCTCGATCATCTCCACATCGCGCCGCGGGGTCATAATATGGCGCACGGCGCGGTCGCTGAATTTGAAGATGCTCTCGATGAATTCGCGTTCCTGAGGTTCGACCGTGCCTTCTTCGGCTCCCTCGCGCACCAGGGCGCGAATATCCTCTTCCGTCACCTGGGCCTCCGCCGTAGTGCCCAGCCCGATGATCCGCAGCACCAGTTGGGTGGAGGCCGAGAGCAGCGCCACGATCGGGCTGGTCAGGCGAGCGATCAGGATCATTGGTGGTGCTGCCAGCGTGGCGTACAACTCGGACTTGAGCAGCGCCACCCGTTTGGGCACCAGTTCGCCAAAAACCAGGGTCAGGTAGGTAATCAGCAGCACCACGCCGAAAAAGGCCACCTGATTGGCGTAGGCTCCGATCCAGGGCCACTCGCGGATCAGCGGAGCGATCTGTCCCGCGATGCGCACGCCACCGAAGGCGCCGGTCAGGATGCCAATCAACGTTATCCCGATCTGGACAGCCGAGAGGAACCGGTTGGGATCATCCTGGAGTTGCAGCGCGGCCCTGGCGCCCCGATTGCCGTGTTCCGCCTTTTGCTCGAGCCGGCCACGCTTCGCTCCCAGGATGGCGAGTTCCATGCCCGCGAAGACGCCGTTGGCGAAGATCAGCGCCAGAATGATCGCGATCTCGGATACCATGGTGTACCCAGCGCCGCGCGGCCAGGCCGCTGCGCTGAGAATGCTCCTTCCTTACAAGTGTTCTGTGGAAATAGGGCGATGCTAACGCGAACGGCGGGGAAACCCGCTTTCCCCGCGCCCCTGCCGGAGAGAGAGGTTGGGAGGGCCAGGCCCTCCCAATACCAACAGGCCTGCTACCGGTAGTGCACAATCCGCAGGAAGCTCTCGGCCTTGAGCGAGGCCCCGCCAACCAGCGCGCCATCAATATCCGGTTGAGCCATGAGGTCGTCAATGTTGTCAGGTTTGACGCTGCCGCCATACTGGATGCGCACCATCTGGGCGACGGCGTCCCCGTACAACTCGGCGAGGATGCGACGAATCGCCAGGTGCATCGCCTGGGCGTCGGCGGGCGTGGCGGTGTCGCCGGTGCCGATGGCCCAGATCGGCTCATAGGCAATCACGACATCGGCCATCTGCTCGGCGCTGACCCCCTCGAGCGCGGCCCGCACCTGCGCCGTCACGATTGGCTCGGCTTCGCCCGCATCGCGCTGCGGCTTGCTCTCCCCCACGCAGACGATGGGGCGCAGGCCAGCGGCGCGGGCGGCGTGCAGCTTGCGATTGACGCTGGCGTCGCTTTCGCCGAAGTACTGCCGCCGTTCGCTGTGACCAATGATCACGTATTTGCATCCCACGTCTACCAGCATGCCAGGAGCAATTTCGCCGGTGTAGGCCCCTTCCTGTTCGTGGTGCACATTCTGCGCCCCCAGGGCCACGCCGGTGCCTACCAGCAGCGGGCGCACGGCATAGAGCGCTGTAAAGGGCGGACACACCACCACCTCGCGGTCGTTGCCCACGTTGAGCCCGCCGAGCAGCGCCTTCACCAGTTCGACGGCCTCACCCACGGTCTTGTACATCTTCCAGTTTCCGGCGATGATTGGCGTCCGCATGGTCGCACCCTCCTAGCTGCCCAAGGATTACACCCGTATCACGAAGGTCAACAGCAAGCCGATGGCCACAGTCACCCCGAAGACCCGCCAGTCCCAGGCCAGCACCTTGGCCCCGTCGAAGGGGCCCGCGGGGATCATATTGAACAGGCCAATCCAGGCGTTGATGGAATACCCGATTCGCAGAACCATTCCAAGGGGCAGCCCCAGCACCACGACTCCCGGCGGGACGAGCCATAACGCTGCCACCAGAAAGAGCACAGCCAGCGCCAGGTTGCTCGCGGGGCCGGCCAGCGCAATCAGGCCGCTCTGACGAGGCGTGAGGTAGCCCTGATGCCACACCGCTCCGGGCGCGGCGATAAAGACCCGCAGAAACGCCAGAGCGATGGAGATCAGCAACCAGGGATCGTTGGCTACGAAATGCGCCGTCGCGCCGAAGCGCCGCGCTACCATCCGGTGCGCCAGTTCGTGCACCACAAAGCCAATCCCGCAGGTTGCCGCCGCGGCCAGCAGAACCGGCCAGAAGGCCCGATTGAGCACCTGCCCCCCCATGAGATAGATAGCAAAGGCCAGGGAGGTGCCGCTCCAGGCCTTCAACAACTCAAGCGGCTCGTTCTTGCCTCGTAGACCGATGTCATCGGCCGGAGGGGTGAAAATATTTCGCACGCGTGCCCTTCTTCCTCTCCAGATGCCTGCTCATGCTGATCACCTTGCATTGTAGCATATCGCAGCACGCAGACGCGCGCGGCGCGTCACTCGGGGCACGGCTGAGGCGAAGGCTTTGCGTCAAACCCTGAATGTCCCGCGGGAAGGCTATGCTCCCCACACCCCGCCGCGCGAGGCGGACGCTGCACCGGCTCCGGGCCGATGAGCTTTAAGTTGTTATGCCGTTTCCTGGCGCTCAGAATGCTTGCGGATCATCCCCTGGTCTCGTCAGGACGCTATTTACGGCCATCGAAAATCCAAAATCTGCCATCCGAAATGGCATGAGCCTTGTCACTGAAAGGTTACACCACAGTTACTCCATCGCAGGCGCGATCACGCTATACTCCCGCTGTACGCTGTGGCATAGTATTCAGGAGGCCATCGTGACCGCGCCATTGCTCCACAACGACCTGATCCGTCGCGCCCGGGCCGCCGATCCTGAAGCCCTCGGCGCCATTTACGAGCACTACGGCCCGGCTATCTATCGCTACATTTATTTTCGGGTAGGTGACACAGAACTCGCCCGTGACCTGCACAGCGAGGTGTTCGTGCGCGTCCTGGAGGGTATTGATCGCTACGAGGATCGCGGCTGGTCAATCAGCGCCTGGCTCTACCGCATTGCCTATGCGCGCACGATTGACGCGCTGCGGCGGAAGGAGCGCCATGTGCAGGTCGATCTGGAGCCGGCCGATCTTGCTACTGATGGGCCGGACACGGAGCTGGACGAGCAACTCAACCGCGCCGCTCTGCGGCGCGCCTTTCCGCGCCTGTGTCCTGCGCAGCGCCGGGTGCTCATGCTGCGCTACATCTACGGATTAAGCCTCGACGAGACGGCGCGACAGATGGGCCGCAGTGTCGGGGCGATTAAGGCGCTGCAGCACCGGGCCATCGAGAACCTGCGCCGTCTGGTGCTGGAGGATCTGGGAGAGGCCAGACGATAAGGCGCCAGGCGCATGTCGAATTACTCAAGAAAATACGGGTAAATTCAGGTACATCAGCGGAGCGCACCCTGAGCGTGACCTAAGGGTGCGTTCCGCTGCCCGCCATTCGACCGGCTCAAGGCGCGGACGGCGCACGATGCCGGATCGAATGCGTAAGAATCATCAATCCGCGCCAGCCGTTGGGAAAGGGAGGCATGTGCGAGGCTTTACCCCTTCTCAGGTGTAGGGTTTTCCGGCATATGCTCGCGTCGCATGCGCCATCCGGGGCATTGGGACGCCAACCCCCCCTCTCCTGCGCGCGGGAGAGGGGGGCGGGGGGGTGAGGATCGTAAGCGCATGGGAATGCCGAAAACCCCTTCTCCCTCGAAAAACCCTACCCCTGAGGAGGCTTTACCCCCCATCCTCCTTGCTGAGAGCGTCTATCATAAAGCGGGCGCAAAAAGAGCTCTACTCGCCCATACTCGCATTCGCGTTCATCAAGCGTCAGCGTTCCTTCAACACACTCACCAGGTCATCCAGCGAGAGCGCCGAGAGGCGCCGGGGAGGCGCCTTGGCCGTGCCGCACAGCAGCAGGCGCCGGCTCGGATGGAGGTACCAGTCGGCGTCACTATCAATCCGCTTGAGCGTGTGGTACACTGGCTTAAGATCCACGCTCGAACGACGTTGCGCCGCGACGCCCATGTAGCCCTGCCGGTCGCGGTAGGCGTAGAGCACCGCGCCGTGGCTGTAAGCCAGACGACTCGAGCCGCCATCGTCGCTCTGCATAGCGATCCCCAGCCCCCAGCGCGTCTGGAACTCTAGCCGCCGCTTGAAGGCCTGTTCCAGGCGCACCTGACGCAGTTCATGCTCATACCAGGCATCAAGGTTCGGCAGCATCGCCTGGGCTACATGGTGCGGCCGGTTGGGGAACAACGCATTGTAACCGGCGATCAGATCATTGATGTTGAAGAACACCGGCTGCCGTTCCGAGAACGTCTCGGCATGGTCAATGCGCGTTACCTGCGCTACCAGGCGTCGCAGAGCCTCATCGTCCGGCGCGAGCGCGCGGCGCACGAGTTCGGCGGCGCTCAAGCTCGGATCGGCGCTGTGGTGATGATCGAAACGCCCGCCCCCCGTATCCACATGGACAATCAGCGGATCGGCGTCAGCGTCAGCGTCATTCAAGGTGCGCCCGGCGGGAACAAATGCAAGTTCCGCATTAGCGGCGCCTCCGAAACGAACCAGAATCCAGATCGCCGCCAGGCAGTCCAGATCGGGCGCCAGGTGGCCAACAATAATCTGTGGAGTGACCAAGGAACGTCCGCTCACATTCTAGGCGCCTCTCCGAACGTCCCGCCCTCTTGCGGTTCCCGTAGATCGGGCAGGGAAATCGGAACGGCACAATCAGGCCTGCGAGAGTGATCCTGGTGGATTGGGCCGGAGGGGGCGCAGAAGGGTGCGGACCTCCTCGCAACAATCCATCCGTGCATACGCAACCTGTCAAGTCACCAGGTACAAATAATCTTTGAGACTTCAAGTATAACAGACAGGCGCCCTTATAGTCAATGAAATGTCATTTTCAGCATGGTATACTGCCCATCAGCACGGATCGCCCGGTCTCGCTGACTCAGGAGAGTTTGCCTCATGACCATTATTGAACGCGCAGGACCTGCCCACGCCCGAGAGGTGACGGTGGAATGGTTGCGGAGCATTCCCTACGTTATCCAGTCGCCGTATCGCCCGCCTACGATTGCCGGAGTGATTGTCAAGGATCTGACGGTGCATCTCGATGGCCGCGGAGATGTTATTGAACTCTGGAGCCGCCCCTGGATGGACAGCGACGGTCTGCTGATGCCGGCGCACGTCTATCAGAGCGCTACCGATTATGGCGTTACGAAGTGCTGGCACCTGCACAACGACCATACCGACCAGTTCACCGTGACGCGCGGCAAATTGCAGGTCACCCTGGTGGATATTCGACCTGATTCGCCCACCTTCGGCCATGTGAACCCGATCTTCCTTGGCAGCCAGAAGCCCCGCCTGATCAAGATTCCGCCGATGATTATGCACGGCTGGAAGGCTCTCTCACAACCTGAGGTGATTGTGATCAATTTGCAATCTCACGTTTATGACCCTGCCGACGAGTTTAAGCTGCCCTGGGATTGCGTGCTGACCGAGGTATGGGAGCCGCGCAACGGGTGAGACGCCCTCTCTGAGAAACGCTCTAGGACCCAATTTCTACAGCATGCTCAATGTGCTCCAGCCGGGCGATGCGCCCGGCGCGGTCCACTTCAACGGCAATCACGTCAATCCGCCAGGCGCGGTCGGCGCTGCCCTCGTGCTCGGCGAGATAGGCATAGGCGAGTTGAACGAGGCGCCGCGCTTTATGCGCGTTCACACTGGTTTCGGGTGGCACAGGCGTTGCGCCGCCCGCCCGTCGCGTGCGCACTTCCACGAAAATGACCTGGTCGCCGTCGGTGGCAACCAGGTCAATTTCTCCCGCGGAGCAGCGCCAGTTTCGCGCGACGAGGGCGAAACCGTTGCGTTGCAGGTACGCTGCAGCAGCCGCTTCGCCGAAGCGGCCCAGCCTGGCCTTAGCCGAAGGCATACTTGCGCCAGACATCGTGGCGTTCGATCTCGCCCAGCAGGGCGAAGGCGACATACTGCGGCTGCCGCGGGGTGGTTAGCAGCACCATATTCGCCTGTTCAGGCGTGCGCCCGCCTTTGCGATGGTTGCAGTCGCGGCAGGCCGTTACCACATTGTCCCACGTGGTTGTGCCGCCCTGAGAGCGGGGGATCACGTGATCCATCGTCAGATTGGCCCGCCCGGGCTGCGCCCCGCAGTACTGGCAGGTTTCACGGTCGCGTGCGAAGACGCCTCGCCGCGAGCAGGGCAATTTCATGCGACGTGGAATGCGGATATAGCGCACAAGGCGAATAACAAGGGGTACGTCGAAGCTAATTGAGCGGGCGCGGAGTTGCTGCGTGGCGGCCTCGACCAACTCCGCCTTTTCCTGAAGCAGCAGGATGAGAGCGCGCCGAACCGAGATCAGTTGCAGCGGCTCGTAGCTGGCGTTGAGAACGAGTACTCGTTGTCCCAAGGCACCCACCCCCTTAAGAACCGTTGTACATCTACAAGGGCTCTTCGCGCGGGGGTAAGGGTGTCCCCCGGCTAGAGCGCCAGGCTCCTGGCCCGGCTGGCGGAGGAGACCGCACGGATGGCTCGCAACACAACACTGCCTCCCATCCCGCCGCAGCGGTCGTCGAAGCCGGCGGGAGTGAGGATTGACAATGCCTGATCAGGGGCATTGTCGCAACCGGGTTGATGTGTTCGGTGCCGCGCGTGGGCCATGCTGCGCCAGTGTCCTGCAACGCCGCTCCGGTGAGTTCCGAAGCGCTCGCCGATGGTAGTGTCAATATAACAGTAACATAGATGGGCGCAGCTTGTCAATTTGTAATTGTTCACCGTTCGTCTTGCTCACGTTGAGGTGTGATGCCCGTTCAGCGCGTCTGTCGGCGAGCGGCTTCGCTCAGGATGAGGTCGTCAATCAGACGTTCGATAGGGGCCCGGTCGTCGGTGAAGGGCGCGTAGCGAGCTTCAGCCGGCATAAAGGGCCGCACCGGTCCGAAGCGCCCTTCGTTGAGGGCCCAGTACATCACCAGTTGCAGAGCGCGGTAGCGTGGCTCGTCTTCTGCCAGGGTCGCCATAACGGCCGCGTTTTCGATGAAATGCGTCGCGCCATCCCCCACCGGCGCGTTCATGCCCACCAGCAGGGCGTTCGAGAAGCGCGTGTCAATCACATACACCTCCGGGAAGACCGCCAGCATTGTCGAGGCCAGGGCGTTGACCAGACGGTCATCGCCGCTGGAGGGTCGCCCGGCGTTGACCACGGCCACCCCCCGCGGCGTGAGATGCGCCCGCACGTCGCGGAAAAACTCCACCGTAGCCAGATGAAACGGCACGTAGGGCTGCTGGTAGGCGTCCATCCCGATCACGTCATAGCGCCGGGGAGCGGCGGCCAGCCAGGCGCGGGCATCCTGAGCATAGGTTGTGTAGCGCGGATACGCCGGGTCGAGATCCTCCATGTCGAAGTATCGCCGGCCCATCTCGATGATCGCCGGGTCAATCTCTACCGCGTCTATCAGCGTCTCCGGCCCATAAATGGCGAGGAACTGCTTGGGAACGCTGCCCGCCGCCGAGCCGAGCACGGCCAGGCTCTGCACCTCGGCGGGGCGCATCGCCGGGTAGAGGTAGGGCGCCACGGCGAAATAATCCCATGGCCCGCCATCGGTCAACAGATCGAGCGGGTCGCCGGTCTCGCGATACTTAAGGCGGTAGACCGAATGGATGGCCTGCCCTTCGTTCAGGATTAACACCCGCCGCCGGTCAACCGCGCCCGATGTATAACTGATCGTTTGCTCGGCCACCTGAATGTAGTTGTGGCTCGATTCGCGTTCGGCAATCAGCGTGCAGCCACGGCAGTCGGCCGTCTTGATAGTCGAGACCAGCGTGGAGTGGACGAGCGCCAGCCCGGCCACGCCGGCGAGCATGAGCAGGGCGCGCCAGTCGCGCAGCCCGATGGCGCCAAGCGCCGCCAGGAAGCCGGCGAAGAGGAAGATCGTCGCCCTGGTGCCGATCAGGGGGATCAACACCAGCACGGTGAGAAAGGTGCCGACAATCGAGCCGATAGTGGAGAGGGCCGAAATCGTGCCCGCGGCTCGCCCTGCCTCGGCCACGCCCTGCCGGGCCTGGTGCAACTGCAAACGCACGGCAAATGGCCCCACCGTGGCCATCAGGATCACCGGGGCGGCGAAGAGCAGGATCACTCCGGCCAGCGCGCCCAGAAAGCCGCCCGCGGCCACGCCCCGCAGCGAGGACTGGGCCAGTTGCAGGAACGGGCGCGCCACCAGGGGCACCAGCGCCGTGAGCAGCCCGGCCCAGGCGATCAGCCAGAAGAGCAGCCGACGCTCCGGTCGCCGGTCAGCCAGTTGCCCGCCGAGCCAGTACCCTGCGGCCAGATAGACCAGGGTCATGCCGATCACCACTGCCCAGATCGGCTGCGAGGTTCCGAAGTAGGGCGCCAGCAGGCGCGGCATCACCATTTCTACGCCCAGGGTGCCGACCCCGGCGAGAAAGACGACGCTCAACAGAAAGCTGTCGGTGCGTGGAGGCGAATTGGTCATGATCGTTGCCGCGGCATTCCCTGCGCTTCAATCGGACAGGAGCGGCGGGGAAGGCGGGCAGGCCCGGACGGAGGACGGGCGCCAGCGCTCCCGTCCTGGAGGGGGGCGCGGCCCCTCCGAGCCTCGCCTGAAACGAAAAGCGTCGTCATACTCCTAACGAATCGCGTTTATGATCAATCCCTGGAGCAACTGGATCAGCAGGATCGCCACCAGCGGCGAGAGGTCAATCATTCCGATGGTAGGAATCACGCTGCGGATGGGCGCCAGGATTGGCTCGGTAATATCACGGAGGATCTGCGTCACCCGCAGGTTGCCCAGCGGATCGATCCACGAGACCAGCACCCGCCCGAGGATGGCAAACAGGAGCGCTTGAAACAGCAGGCTGATAAACGTTTCGAGAAAGCCCGACATACGTCAAAACCTTTCTGGTGAGAGCCCGGAATCGGAAGCTGACACGGTGACAATCAATGAACAAAGCCAGTTGGAGGGGCGCGGGGAACTCCGGGTTCCCCATCCCCCTGCCCGCCGGGTAAGGTGGCTACACGTGATTATCCAGACGGGCCTGCACGGCGGCGGCGTGGGCGAAGAGGCCCTCGGCCTCGGCGATCCGGCGCGCCGCCGGTCCGATCCGGGCAAGGGCGATGTCGTTGACCGCAATGAGCGAGATCACTTTGCGAAAGTCATCAACGTTCACTGGCGAGGCGTAGCGCGCCGTGCCCTCCGTCGGCATGATGTGCGAGGGGCCGGCGCAGTAGTCGCCCAGCACCTCGAAGGACTGCTCTCCGAGAAACACGCCGCCGGCATTGCGCACCTTGCCGACGCAGGCCCACGGGTCGGTCAGCAGCAGGCAGAGGTGTTCGGGGCCATAGGCATTGGCCAGGTCGAAGGCCGTGTCCAGATCGGGGGTGAGCACGATTGCGCCGCGCCGCTTGACGGCCTCGGCAGCGGCGCGGGCGTTCGCCGCCGGCAGGGCCTCGAGTTGCCGGCTGACCTCGGCCTGCACGGCCCGCGCCAGTTCCGGCGAATCGGTCAGCAGGATGGCGCTGGCGTCGAGATGCTCGGCCTGGGCGAGGAGATCCGCGGCCACATAGCGTGGATTGGCCGCAGCGTCAGCGATGACCAGAGTCTCGGTTGGCCCGGGCAGGCTCTCGATGCCTACTGCGCCGAAGACGAGGCGCTTAGCCTGGATTACGTAGCGATTGCCCGGCCCGACGATTTTGTCCACCCGCGGCACACTTTCGGTGCCATATGCCAGCGCGGCGATGGCCTGCGCGCCCCCTACGGCGAAGACCCGATCCACCCCGGCAATCCAGGCGGCGGCGAGCACCACCTCGGCTGGTTCGCCGCTTTCGCCTCGGGGCGGCGAGCAGACCACAATCTCGCTGACTCCGGCGACGCGCGCCGGCACGGCGGCGTGGATCAGCGACGAGGGCAACGGGGCCGCGCCGCCCGGCACGTACACGCCTACCCGTTGCAGCGGAACCACGAGTTGGCCTCGTGCTCCTTCGACGCTGAAATCAATCCAGGTGTTGCGCGTCTGACGCTCGTGAAAGCGGCGGATCTCGGCCACGGCCAGGCTCAGGGCCTCGCGCAGATCGGCGGGGAGCGCCTCAGCCGCCGCGCGCCAGCGCTCGCGGGGCACTTCCAGCATCGCCGGGGCCACGCCGTCAAAGCGCTCGCTGCATGCCCGCAGGGCCATATCGCCGCCAGAGCGCACCTCAGCGATAATCGCCGCCACTGCCGCGGTGGTCGCGGCATCTTCATCCAGGGGACGGCGGAGCAGCACGGTGGCGCGGGCCACCGCCAGGTCGGCGATGATCGGGATGGCCATAGTCGCTCCCTTTCGCTCAGTCGCGCACGGCACTTCCCTATTATACCCCGAAGGCGTGAAGATTACGCAGCAGGGTAAGGGCCCCGGCTGGGCCGATGCGATGTCTGCCACCAACAGCGGGTTTGGGCGCGGTTGCGCGGCCAGCAGGCCTCTCCCGCAGCCGTTACATCAGCCTTGAGGGTCCGCGAGAGCTGCGCCGGCCCGCCAGAGTCCCGGTTCACTCCCGTGGTGCAGGCGTGGTACGGATCGTCGCGCTTAATTAGCGCTGAATCCGCGCCACAGCGCGGATTCGTGGCGATCAACGCTTGACAGTCTGCATGCTATCGCGTATGATGAACCAGACAGAGTGTAAATCATAAAACACAGGTGCGTACGCGCGCATCCTGTATCCGCTTGCGCTTTTTCCCTTCTGAGGTCGCCGGGATTCGCTTTACGCACGCATATGGAGTAGCTATGGACCAGCTACGAGGACGACGGGCAGGGGCGCTGATGCTGCTGGTGGCGGCGATGCTGCTCGCTGCGCTGCCATCCGGCAACGCCCGGGCCCAGGGGAAGGTCTACTTCCCGCAGACGGGCCATTTTCTCGGCGGGGCCTTTCGCTCGTTCTGGGAGCGGAATGGAGGCGTCGAGATTTTCGGCTATCCGGTGTCTCCGGAGTTTGTGCAGAACCGTGATGGCCGGGTGGCCCAGTACTTTGAACGCGCCCGTTTCGAACTTGATGTGGTGAATAATCAGGCCGTGATCAGTCTGGGCCTGGTCGGACGCGAGTTTACGGCGGCCCGCGGGTTCGGCTTCCCGCCGGTTGCGCCCGTGCGCGCTCCGGGTGTGCGCTTCTTCCCCGAAACCGGCCATACCTTGCGTGGCGAGTTCCGCAATTTCTGGGAACGCCGCGGCGGCCTGCGCATCTTCGGCTATCCAATCTCCGAGGAGTTTGTCCAGCAACTCGATGATGGGCGCAACTACCTCGTCCAGTATTTCGAACGCGCGCGCTTTGAACTCGTTGGCAACCGGGTGCGGCTCGGCCTTCTCGGCAGCGCGCTGGCGCCCTGCCAGTTGCGGCCAGGCTTCCCTCCCAACGCCCCGCCGCCCGGACCGGTTCCTGAGGGGAGTTCCGAAGCCTGCTTCCTTATCCCGGGTTTTGCGGCGCGCGTCTTTCCTGAAGCCAGCGCGCCCGGCACGACCCTCGGCTTCGAGGCTCGCGGCTACGCGGGCGGCGAGGAAGTGGCCATGTGGATCAACCTGGCTGCTGGTGGAGCGCGCGCCGTTCCCTATCGCGCCATCGCCGACCCCGATGGCGTGGTGCTGGTCGGTTTCCGCACCCTGGCTACCGATCCGCCCGGCAACTATAGCATTGTCGGTCAGGGCCTCCGCAGTGGCCGCGTGACCGTAGCCGCTTTCCGGCTCGTCCGGTGACGGACGCGCCGGGGCGGTGCTACGGGCGCGCTTCGAGCACCAGGGGAATGTCCGTCGGCGTCTGGTCGCCATCGCGGAGCACGCTCAGGGTGATCGTGTCGCCGACGCGATAGTCCAGGTCCAGCAAACTGATCAACTGATCGCCGTCGGCTATCGGGTGACCGTCGAGACCCAGGACGATGTCGCCGCCGACCCGCAGGGGCACGCCGTTGAGCGTCACCTCACGCGAGCCGCCCCGCAGCCCTGCCCGCGCGGCAGGGCTGTTTGCCTGCACGTCGGTGATCAACACGCCTCGCGCCACCGGCAACCCCAGGCGCTCGGCGGTCAGCGCGTCGAGCGAGAACATCCGGATGCCCATCCAGGGATGTTCGTAGCGTCCCTCGCGGATCAACGCCGGAACAACCCTGAGCAAGGTGCTCGCGGGTACGGCGTAACCTACGCCTTCGAAGGACCCGCCGCCCTGGCTCACAGCAATCGCCGTGTTGACGCCGATCACCTCGCCGCGCGTGTTGAGCAGCGGCCCTCCGGAGTTGCCGGGGTTGATGGCTGCGTCGGTCTGGATAATGTTGGGGATGCTGAAGCTCCCAAAGGTCCGCGTCGGGCCGCGCAGGGTGCGGCCCAGACCGCTGACGACGCCAACCGTGAGCGTGTTTTGCTCGCCGAAGGGGCTGCCAATCGCTACCGCTGTTTGTCCTACCTCGACCTGGCGTGAGTCGCCGATCGGCAATGGCGCAACGCCAGGGGGCAGGGCGCGCACCTTGAGCACGGCCAGGTCGCTGTCCGGGTCGCTGCCCACCAGATCCGCCAGCGCCGTCGTACCGTCGTACCAGCGCACCTGGAAGCGCTCGGCGCCGCTGACCACGTGATGGTTCGTTACAATGTGGCCCTGATCATCGTAGAGAAAGCCTGAACCCTGCCCGCGCGAGCGTTCGGGCAACCCCGGTACAACCGGATGGTTTTCGGGCAGCGGCGCTCCAAACACGTCAATGCTCACCACCGCAGGATTGGCGCGGCGGTATAACTCGACCAGCAGGCGTTCCTGGTCGGCCAGGGCCGCGCTAACTGCCGGTTCCAGGGTTGGCTGTGGCGCGATGGTCGGCAAGGGCGCACTGGTCGGACGAGGGGCGGCGACGGGTGTGGCAGTGGCAGCCTCGCCTGCGGCTCCGGATAGGGGCGCCATGCTTTGCGCCGTTGGTTCCGCCTGCCGCCCAAAGGGCCATGGGGGCGGACTGCAGGCCACGAGTGCCAGCCCAAGCAATAGCGGCAAGAGGAGCTTTAACATACGATGACCATTCCAGCAGTTCGCTGCCCAGATGCTGCGCCCGCTGCGACCGTTCCGGTCGCCGGGGTGCTGAGGCCCGGCCGCCAACCGCGTTACTGCGCACGGCTACAGAAATATCATACCGCAACGCGCTGCGGCGTGCGGCGTATCCTGGTTTAGAGTTGCGTGAGATCAGGGCTTCTTAGCGGGGCGATCAGGGCGCCTGCTGTTCGTATGGCCGGAGTGGAACGATGTGAGAGGGCTGATGCGATTTGGAAATGCCGTCTATGGTGATCCGATGAGACCTGGCGATAACGTGCATCAGTCGATTCGGCCGAATGAATGTGATAGCCTCATTACAACCTGCACAAGGCCGCAATGAACACACCGGCGACGATCTGTGGGCTATCGGCTATGCTCAACCCTCGCGCATTGCCGTAGCAACGGGGATCGGGTCCTGGCGTTCGGCGACGGGCCAGAGACCCGGCCAGATCGAGCAGAAGAACAACCCGGCGAAAAAGCCGGCCTGCGCGCCGTTGAGCAAGAGCAGCCAGAGAGGCGCGTACCATGCGCCACGGTAGTGACCAACAATCTCCAGCGGCCAGAGCAGGAACGGAGCGGCGCAGAGGGTCAGGCGCGCCCACCAGGGCAGGGCGCGGAGGCTCTCCAGCAGCCTCAGCGCCCCTCCAGACCGCGCTGCGCTCCGCCGGTCCACCAGCAGGCGCGCGGCCCAGAGGCCGATGGTCGCGCCCCAGCAGCGCGCGCATACGGCCATTGGCAACCCGAAGAGCAGGTATGAGCGTTCCGGCGTCGGGCAGATGAACGTGGCCAGCACATCGCGGGCAAGTTGTCCGCTCTCTGCCGCCAGGGGCAGACCGGAGGCGCGGAAGAGGGGCGAAAGAACAGGCCCCAGAAACAGAATCCACAGCAGAGTGTCGAAAACCCATGTCGGCCAGCGGCGCGGCGCGTGCGGAACATGGTGGAGAACGCTGGTGGTCATAGGCTTCTTCAATCCTCATCCGAGACAATGCACATCCCACCAGATGCGGGGCAGGCGCGCCACCTTTTCGCGCAGCTTCAGGTGCGCCCGGCGCGTGTAGGCATCGTAGTCATTGGCTTCAAGCTTGTCAAGGATGCCGCAGTAGATCCGCGCGGCGGCCCCGATGGCCAGACGGCTCTGGGGAGGGAGCAGCGCGATCCCTGGCCAGCTCTCGGCATAGAGGCGTCGGGTGCGTTGGACCTCAAAGCGCATCAGCGCACGAAAACGCTCATCGTACACTTCGGCCAGGATATCCTCCGCCGTCAGACCAAAGCGCGCCAGATCCTCCTCGGGGAGGTAGACGCGCCCGCGCCGAGCATCTTCGCCCACATCCCGCAGAATATTGGTGAGTTGCAGGGCCACGCCTAGCTTGATCGCATACGGCTCGGCGCCAGGAACGTAGCCGGTTATGCCCATCACCAGCAGGCCCACGACCGAAGCGACGCGGTAGCAGTAGAGCCAGAGATCGGCGAAGTTTGCGTAGCGTGAAATGGTCAGATCCATGGCCACGCCGGCGAGCAATTCGTCAACCAGGGCCGCCGAGAGATTGTAACGGGAGCGTGTGTCAGACCAGGCCAGCAGCACCGGGTCGTGGAGGGCAGGGCGAGGGGCGCGCGCCTGTTGCACCCAGGCGGCCAGGGCGCGGGCGGGGTCGTCAACGGCCATATCCACCGTGTCGTCGGTGGCCCGGCAGAAGGCGTACAGTGCGCGCACGGCGCGCCGCACATCTGGAGCGAGGAACTGTGAACTGAAGTAGAAGCTCTTCGAGTGGCGGCGAATGATACGCTCGCACTCGGCATACGCCTCGGCAAGGGAGTGGGGCGGGCGGGGTGGGCGCTCCTCGCTGCCCGCGTATGGCGGAGTGTCGGTCAGGTGAAAGAGCAACGCCAGTTGCTCTTCGGCCGGCAGCGGCTGGGAGATCAGCTTTCCGGAGGCGCCAAGCGCCAGTGAGGAACCAGGATTCAGCGACACACGGCTTCTCCTTCGTCTCAGCTCCCGGGCATCAACCAGGGTGCGGCAGGCCAGCGCGCCAGGCTAGGGACCGATGCGCTCACGCGATGCGGTTGACCATTCCCAGGTGTGCCGCGTGGTCGAGCGCCGGTCCGGTGGTTGTGAAAGAAATCCCTTCCCTTTCATAATACGTGAATTGAGGGATTGAGGCAACTATGGGCTGTGCAAGACCCGTGCAGCGTAGTGCGAGCATTCTGAAGCCAGAAAAACGCCCGGATACCTGGCGGATCCGGGCGTTCATAGCCAGTGACGTTGCTCAATGCACAAGGAATCTGTGCTTATGAAATGTAATTATTTGTGCCTCAATGAAAATAGCGGCTTCCGTCCGGGCTGACGAAGGCGCTGCCTGAGCGGGGCCCGGGGCAGGCGAGGCCCCCTCAAGATCATTGCGTTGGCGTGCGGAGAAGCCGTGCAGACGTGAAACGCAAGAACCTCACAGGGGTAACCTGTGAGGTTCTGACATCTACCGATTCGTACCGAGGATCTCGGCGACATTGTCTACGGCTTCGAGGGCGTCGTGACCAAGGAAGGTGCCGGGCATTTTCTGGGTCAGCACCGGGTTGAGGTTAAAGGCCCGCCCCCCATAGGCGAAATGAGGCGTCGGAGGGGGGAGAGAGAGAATGGCGCGACCGGCTTCGAGGAGCTGGGTGGCCGTCTCGGTGGTTGAGGCCGACATTGCCACCATATCGGGCTGCAATTTGCGCACGCTTTCGAGCAGGTCACGCAGGGGCACCTCAGGACCGAGATAGATCACCTGCCAGCCCCGGCGTACAAGGAAGACTGCAAGCATCAGCGCGCCGAGATCGTGTTGCTCGCTGGGAGCGCAGGCCACCAGCACCAGGCCCCGGCCGTCGGTGATGTTATAGGTGTTGAACAATCCTGACAGCTTGCGGCGAACGAACTGGGTCGCGAAGTGTTCAGCCGTAACGGTGATTTTCCCCGCGTGCCACTGTTCGCCGATCTCCACCATCACTGGCTGTACGAGCTTCAGAAAGACATCTTCGACTGGATAGAGGGCGAAAGCCTCACCCAGGATCTGCTCGGCGCGGGTCGCGTCATAGTCCGTAAGGGCGGCGACCAGACGGCTGTTCAGGCGCTCCCAGGTATGGGGTTCGGTATCAACCGCGGTGTTGAGCCAGGAGAGATTCGACTCGTTGCCATCGTTCATGAGAGCGATGGCCTGACTGATCGTTAGCCCTTCGGCGGTGCGGTCGCGCAGCCAGCGGATGGTGGCGATGTCGCGCTCGGAGTACAGGCGATGCCCGCCATCGGTGCGCTGGGGACGCGGAATGCCATAGCGTCGCTCCCAGGCCCGAAACGTGTCTGCAGGAACGCCGGTCTCCTGCGCCACCGCTTTGGTGTTATAGCGCGGCTTGTCCGAGAATTGGAAGAGAAAGTGTTGTTGTGCCATAGCCGACCGCCTTTCACGTGGCACACTGCCTCGTGAACAGAGGCACATATTGTAGCACGCACGTGCAAGATTGGTGCGTGGAAGCGCGTATTTTCTGCAATTACATTGTATCACGCTGCACAAAACCCGTCAATGAAATGCACAATAAACATTGGCGGATAGGGCTTGCACGTACCGAACACCGTTGCACCGCAGAGGGCGCAGAGGGGTGCACAGGGTGCACGAAGCGCATCCTTCAGGCTTCTCTGCGTACTCTGCGGTAACTCTGAACACGTACACATCGGCTTCTGGCTACCCGTATCGAGGTCCAGCAGACCGGCGCCGTTCGTGCCGCCGGGACTTGCGACATCGGCAAGATCGGCTATAGTACAGGCTATGCGCGCGCTCATCACCGGCATCAATGGTTTCGTCGGCGGGCATCTGGCTGATCACCTGCTCAGTGAGGGCCGCTACGAGGTGTGGGGCCTGGCCCGCGCCCCGGAGCGGGCGCCCGCGGGTCTGTCGGGGCGTATCGGGCTGGTCTACGCCGACCTCAACGACGCGGAAGCAACCGCGCGGGCGCTCCTGGCGGTGCGCCCGGCGCTGATCTTTCACCTTGCCGGGCAACCCTTCGTCCCCGAATCCTTTCGCGATCCAGCCGGCACACTTATCACCAACGTCCTGGGGACGCTCCACCTGTTCTTGCCCATTATCGAGCACCGTCTGTCGGTGCGAGTGCTGGTAGTGGGCACCAACGAAGAGTACGGCGCCATTACGCCCGACGATCTGCCGATAGATGAAGACACCCCGCTGCGGCCCGCCAATCCCTACGGGGTAAGCAAGGCGGCTCAGAGCCTGCTGGCGCAGCAGTACGCCATGAGTCACGGTCTTGACGTCGTCTGCGTGCGTCCGTTCACCCACATTGGACCTCGCCAGAATGAGCGCTTTGTTACGGCCGCGTTTGCCCGGCAGATCGCCCGCATCGAGTTCGGCCTGCAACCGCCGGTGATGCAGGTCGGCAACCTCAGCGCCCAGCGTGATTTCACCGATGTGCGCGATATGGTGCGCGCCTATGCCCTCGTCGCCGAGCGCGGCGAACGGGGCGTCGTCTACAACGCCGGCTCAGGGCGGGCGGTGACGGTCCGCGACCTGCTCGACGTATTGCTGCAGGCCAGCACCGCCAGGATTGAAGTGCAGGTCAGTCCCGACTTGATGCGCCCGATTGATATTCCCGTGGTCATATGCGATCCGCGGCGCATCCAGGCGCGCACCGGCTGGACGCCCCGCATCCCCTTGCAGCAAACGTTACACGATATTCTGGCTTACTGGCGCGAAACCGTGCAGCGTGACCTTGCTCAACCTGCAAGATAACAATACTGTCATCACCCGTCTTCCGCCCGTTCAACGCCCCGCAGGGGTCGAGGCGTAAGATGAGGTCGCCTGTGTCGCGCATGCGGCTGTGAGGTAAACCCGTTTCGTGCTATCGAGGTGTCTTGTATGAAAGCTGTGATCCTGGTTGGAGGTCTTGGAACGCGGTTGCGTCCGTTGACCTGTAATACGCCCAAGCCGATGATCCCTCTGGTCAACCAGCCCTTCATTGAGTGGATGTTGTTGCGGCTCCGTGACCAGGGCATCAGCGAGGTGATCCTGGCGGTGCAATACCTTGCCAATCGCTTTCGCGAGAGTCTCGGCGATGGCTCGCGCCTGGAGATGAAGCTCCATATCGTAGAAGAGACCGAACCGCTCGGCACCGCAGGCGCCGTGAAGAACGTCGAACACATGCTCGATGGTTCTACGTTCGTCTTTAACGGCGACGTGATGACCGATCTCGACCTCCGGGCCATGCTCGCTTTTCATCGCGAGAAGCAAAGCAAGGTGACTATCTCGCTCACGCCGGTGGAGGATCCGACCCAGTTCGGTCTGGTCGAGATGGATCGGCAGAACCGTGTGCAGCGCTTCCTGGAAAAGCCCGGTCCTGAGGATATTACCACCGACCTGATCAACGCTGGCACCTATATTATCGAGCCGGAAGTGTTTCGCTACGTGCCGCCCAGGCAGTTCTACATGTTCGAGCGCGGCCTCTTCCCGGTCATGCTCCAGACCGGCGACCCGATGTACGGCTTCCCGTCCCGCGCCTACTGGACGGATATCGGCAAGCCCCAGACGTATATTGACGTCCATCACGATATTCTGATCGGCAAGGTGGCCTATAGCTTCCGTGGCCGGCAGATCGCCGATCGAGTGTGGCTGGAGGGGGATGCCGAGATCCACCCGAGCGCCCAGGTGGTCGGTCCGGTGGTGATCGGGCCAGGGACGGTGATCAAGCGCGGCGCGCGGATCATCGGCCCCACGGTGATCGGCGCGCGCTGTATGATCGGCCCGGATTGCACCATCGAAGGCGCCGTGCTGTGGGATGACAATGTGCTCGAGGAAGGCGTGGTCTTACGAAACTGTGTGCTTGGCAGGAAGAACGTCATTGGCGAACGCTCGCATATTACCGAGGGGGCCATCGTGAGCGATGACTGCAGTCTGGGCGCCGAGAATCGCCTGGAGCGCGGCGTTCGTATCTGGCCGAACACGCAACTGGGCGACCGCGCGATTTCGTTCTGAGCATTGCCCTACCGTCTGTTCCTGGCCGGGCCGGGTCCCGGGCGGCCTTCTTGCCTGCTCCTCGCGCCCGGCTGCCAATCGTTTCGATAGCGTTCGCAGCTACCGCACCTGTTCGTGCCGCAGAGAGGGCGGAGGGCGCAAACAGCTTTAACAGGCTCATCCTCTGTTCCTCTGCGTGCTCTGCGGTAAATCCAAACACGTATCCTTGCCGCGGGCGGTGCTTACTTCTTGCCCAATGCCTGATCCATGGTCGCTTCGCCTGAACTGCGCTCCGGTTCGCGAGGCGGGGGCGCGCCGGCAGTGGCAGACGACGCGGCTGGCTGCGCGGTTGAGGCAGCGGGCGCAGTGGCCGCTGTCCGCCGGGCGCGCACGAAGCGGGCGCCTCCACGGATCAGCACGATCGCGCCGGTGGTGGCGACAAGCGCCAGGATAAACCATGGCAACCACAACAACAGCACCTGGGCCAGCGGCGATGTCGCCACGAGGTCGGCCACGTCGCCGTTGACCCGGGCCATATCAGCATAGCGCAGCAGATAGCTGGCGATCAAGGCTCCGTTCAGTGCGCCCAGCAAGCCGCCGACGATCCGGTCAAGGATTTGCCTGGATCGGCTCTGCGCCGGGGCCCGGGGCAGCAGGGCGCTCCCACCGTAGCCGATGATCGCCACCGTCAGCAGAAACACAGCCGCAATGAGCAGGAAGGTCGGCAGTGCCGGCAATTCGGGTCGTAGCGTTTCACGGATCCAGGCTGCCAGGGGCCGGTTCCATAGATCGATCAGCACGGCGCCAAGCAGGGTTCCGGCAATAGCTGCCAATCCCGCGCGTGTGCCGCGCGCCAAGCCGATAAGACCGAGCACCCCTATGCCCACACCCAGGCTGACTGTCAAAAACATCTCCGTCTCTCCTGTCGCGACCCGGCCGCGACCCTGATGGCCGTCGCGTCCTCCCGGCGAGAGGTTCTCGCTCCCCCGGCGAAAGAACCGCAGCCGTTGCACAGATTGTAGCACACGGGCCCATGTCGGCTCGATAGCCGGCGTCAGGGCGCTGCGCTGTGCGCCTGCACCGGCGCTGCCCGGCAAACGTGCTATAATGCGACCGCGCCTATCGCCAGCGTTGTCCGGCCCGCCCGCCGCCCGATGTGCGCCTGGCGCCCCTGGCCCGGTAGTTCGATGGTGGAGCGTGGGGGCCAACGTGCTAGGGAAGGAGACCGTTATGGTACGTGTCGCGATTAATGGCTTTGGCCGGATCGGTCGGCAGAGCTTTAAGGCGATGCTCGAGTATCACCCTGACGAGTTTGAGATTGTCGCAATTAATGATCTCACCGACAATGAGACCCTCGCTCACCTCCTGCGCTACGACTCGACCTACGGTCTCTTCGATGGAGAGGTGACGGTAACGGAAGACAAGCTCATTGTTGATTACGATGATAATCACTACGAGATTGCGGCCCTCGCCGAACGCGATCCCGCGCAGCTTCCCTGGGCCGATATGGGCGTGGATATCGTCATCGAGTCGACCGGCCGCTTCACCGATGCCGAGAAGGCTCGCGCCCACCTGCAGGCCGGGGCGAAGAAGGTGCTGATTACTGCGCCGGCCAGGGGTGAAGATCTCACTATCTGTCTTGGCGTCAATGAGTCGAGCTACGACCATGCCCGTCACCACATTATCTCCAACGCCTCTTGCACGACCAACTGCCTGGCTCCCGTAGCCAAGGTGCTCAACGATCGCTTCGGCATTCAGCGCGGCCTGATGACCACCATCCATTCCTACACCATGGACCAGAACCTGCAGGACAATGTCCATAAGGATCTGCGCCGCGCCCGCGCCGCCGCGATGAACATTGTGCCGACCACCACCGGAGCGGCGAAAGCTGTGGCCCTGGTGATCCCTGAACTGAAAGGCAAGTTCCACGGCTACGCCATCCGCGTCCCGACGCCGACCGTCTCGGTGGTGGACTTTGCCGTGCTCCTCAACCGCCCCACGACGGTGGAGGAAATCAACCAGGCCTTCATCGAAGCGAGCGAGAGTGAGGAACTGGAGGGGATTCTGGGGGTCAGCGAGGCCGAACTGGTGAGTAGCGACTTCATTGGCACCACCTATAGTTCCGTGGTGGATCTGCCGCTAACTCACAGCATGGGCGATGATTTCTTCAAGATTATCGCCTGGTACGATAATGAGTGGGGCTACTCGGTGCGCGTAGCTGACCTGACTGCCTACCTGGCCGACCACTTCGACTAGGCGCGCATGCTCCTGCGCCGCTGCACCCTGCATTGACAGGACGAACGAGGGTCTGGAAGGGTGAAGCTCTTCCAGACCCTCGTTCTTTATTGCCCCTGTAGTCACCTCAGCAACGACAGGCGGGGCATGGCCGGGGGTTCGACGATCAGAGGTTGGGCGCCAGCATACGTCCTCGGCGACCGACAGCTTGCGCCAGGGGTGGTCCTTCCTGAAGCAGTTTCACCTCCGCCGCGCAGTGCGGGCAGATCGCCAGATGGTGCGTCACCGCCGCCGCCGCATACGGATCCAGCAAGCCGTGGCAGTAATCCACCAGCACTTCTGTCTGCAGGCAGTGGAGCCGATAGAGCCGGCGCAACAGATACGCCTGAAGCGCCCGTAGATGCATGACTCGTGCCATACAGACCGGGCAGTCCTGGAGGTGTGCCAGGGTCGCCTCGTCCGCCTCGCCATCGGCCGCTGCGATCAATGCGCTGCCACTCAGAGACGGTGGGCACGTGCATCGTTGTTTCCACTCCTCGTCATTGGTCATACCCCGCACTCCTGGACTCGCGGTCGGTTGCCAAACCCGTCTGTACTGTATGAAACGCGGTTTCAAACGGTTTTTACACAATTTTATCATGTGTAGTATAGCGTATTTCACACCCCGCCCTGGCGACACGACCAGAGACCACCAGGAGCGCGGTTCGACCAGGCCCTTACGTAACAATGCGTCGTCTGACCACGGGAACGAAAAGGGCCGGGCCTGGGAAAGGGCAATCTTCGCAGGCCCGGAGGCGGGTGCGCTATCTCCTGGCAATCAGGCGCCCTCGCTTCGCGTGAAGCGAGGGCGCTCCGGTGAAACAGCCAGTGCAGTTCCAGGCTTTGTTCAAAGACCGGCAAGCTAACCGGCGATCAACTGGCGCAACTGCTGATTGCGGCTCAGACGGCCCAGGACGTTGCGTTTGACGTTGTAGACTTCGTTGACTGTCGCGAATAGATCGGGGTGTCGCGCCTGAATTGCGCGCGGGGTCAGGCCGAGGACAAAGGAGCCATACACGACCACGCGTTCGGTTTCGCTATGGAGCTGGGTGTCAATGAAGCGCCAGAACTCCTCGCGATCCAGGCGGTGCATAGCCTCTTCATCGGGCGACGTGCCGGGGTTGCGTTCGGGGGTGAGCGTCTCTTCGAGAAGGGTTCCCGACCAGGAATTGGCCCGCACATTGTCGATAACCACGCTGGTGGCGCACAACTGCAGGTATTGCAACAGTGAAGCTAGCGTAGGGAAGGCGGCGAACCGTTCCGGGGAGATAGCGCGCCAGAACTTGGCGAAGGCGCCAACAACGAAGTACTCGCAGCTTTCACTGCTGCTGGAGAATGCCGCGCAGCGGCGAATCCAACCCTCGACCAGACCGCTGTAGTGCTGGTAGAGGTGCTCCCAGGCGGCTTCATCGCGTTCGACCAGCGCCCGCCGGAAGAGTTCATAGCTGAAGCGGGTATCGTGTTCCTGGCCGCGATAGAAGCGCTCGCTTTCGGTGGCGCAGTGCTGCATTAATGTCGGCAGATCCATGGTCGCCAATGCGGCAGCGTCCAGTTCGGTCGCCAGACCGCGATCTGCGCGCGGATATGCGCAATGACTGGGCAATGGGCCCAGAGTGTTGCGAGGGAGTAGGTCGATCGGCTGGGTGATCATAGCCTCCTCAACTCTCTTGCTGCGCGTGATGCCGGCGGCTTGTCGGGAAAGCTGCAGCGCAGGCGGATTGTGAGCTCCACCGTTCTATGGCCTTGATTGTAGGATGTCGCTTGGAGCGTGAGAAGGGCGCTGGATGATCGGAGGATGACAAACGCGTACGATTGAGGATGGTAGGAGGAGTTTCAACGCCTATGCGGTCGAGGCCGAGGCGTCGGACGCTCGATGCGAGGGGGGATCAGCAGGGTGCGCCGGCAGTGCGCCGGTGATCCCGGCATAAGGATAGAACGGCGTGCCGCCGAGTTTTGGGGCAAGCGGCAAGCATACGATTGAGGGGACAGCCAGAAGTTCCTGGCCCGGAGCAGGGGACGCAAGTGGCCCCACGCGCTGCCTTTGCCTTCCTCCGGAAGCACGCCTGTAGCGATTCTCGAACAGGTTAATGCGCACTGATGGCGGCGCTCGCGCAGCGAGCCACGTGGCTCAGTGGCCTCAGGGGATCAAGCATTCCCGTCAGTGCTCTAGAGGGCGCCTTCAAGGATCACATTCTGGCTCGGAGTAGCGCTGCCCCCGGATGGCTCGATGGTGATCATCACTTCGCGAAAGGCATTCACTTCACGCGGGGCCTCGACGACAACGTAGCCAATGCCTGTTGGATCGACGACGAACGTCTCGCCTGCCACCTGGCCCGTCTCATCGGCAAACCAGAACTGGTAAACCTGTCCTGGCGCCAGGGGCGGCAGGCCGCTAAAGATGACCACTGCGCTGGAGTGGCCGGGATACATATACATCTCTCCCTGGGCGGCAACGCCGGAACGGACGGAGCGCAACTGGCGCGTAGCCACTCCGGGCGCGCTGATGAAGGAGATGACATAATCGTCGCGCGCCAGGTCGGCGCCGAGGCGGGCGATACGCTCTTCACCGGCCTCCAGGCGGGTTGCAAGGACCTTGAGTTGCTCCTGACCGGCGGCGAGTTGGGCGGCAAGTTGCTCCTGGCGGGCCTCGGTCTCGGCGAGGGTTTGTTGCATACGCTTCACACCGGCGACCAGTTCGCGATTGGTCTGCTCAAGACGGGCGATGCTGGAACTGAGGGACAGGGTCGCGAGGCTAAGAGCAACCACCAGGGCGGTAAGCACGGCGACGAGGCCGGGCATAAGCCAGCGCATGCGTCGGCGTGGCGAGGTCGCTGGCGGCGCAGCAGCGCGGCTGGCGTCGCCCTCGGCTCTGGCCGCGGAGATGCGGGCGAACAGGCGCTCACGCACGCGGGCCGGGGGAGTAACCGGCGTCGCTGCATAGGGCAGCAGGGCGACAACCTGGCGTAACTGACGCAACTCCTCCTGGAGTTCGGGCGAACGCTCAAGCAGAGCCTCAAGTTGCAGGCGATCCTCAAGATCGAGGGCGCCGAGAGCATACGCGCCAATCTGGCTCGCAGGGGAGGATGGATCGTGATCGTGAGCGTTCATTACCAGTCCAGAACTTCTAGCGGTCATCGAGACCGATGCCCTGGTGTTGCAGCAAGGTTTTCAATTTCTGCAAGGCGAGACGCACGCGCGTCTTCACCGTTCCAAGCGGATCATTCAAACGTTCGGCGATCTCGCGCTGGGAGAGACCTCCGAAGTAGGCCAGTTCGATCACCTGTCGCTGGTCGGCGGGCAACTCGCTGAGGGCGTTGGTGATCAGACGTCGCCGCTCGGCTTCCCATGTCACCTCATCTATGCTGGTCTGCGTATCCGGGACAGCGGCGAGGGCCACGGCGTCGTTGCCGGCTCCCAGAGCGCCGGGCCGCGACTGTTGCCGGCGCAGTTCATCAATGCAGAGATTGCGCGCAATGCCAAACAGCCAGGGCGCGAACGCGCCGCTTCCGGCCTTAAAGGTGGCTGCGCGGTTCCAGACCCGCCAGAACGTTTCCTGCACCACGTCTTCGGCCAGTTCAGCGTTGGCCAGGATGCGCAGCGCCAGGCCGTAGACGACGCGGGAATAGCGAGTGTAGAGGTGCTCCATCGCGCGGGTATCGCCGGCGGCAACCTGGATCATCAGGTGCTCATCGCTGAGCACCTGTCCCTCAATGTCAGGATCCGGGGATACAGCCAAGTCAGCCCCTCTGGAAATAATACGCAACCATACGGCGCTGTGGATGTATTGCCACAGGCGTAGCCGCGGGCGAAACAACTGATATTATACACGAGATGCCATTCGCGGGATGGGCAAAACGCCTCTGCTTTGCCGGTTTGCCGGACCTGTGGGCCCGGACGGGGGCTGAGCGAGCTGCGCGAGGGCTACGCGTGACCAGACGGGCAGCATGCGGTATTATATGGATACAGCGTGTCGCAGGTTACAGACAGACCCCGTAAACTTGTGCAAAGTATATGTCGAAAGGTGTGCATCACCTCCCGTATTACTCTTGCTTGACACTGGCCTGGAATGTGCTATAGTGCAGTTCGTGGCGAAAATCACAAGCGAGTGTTCCCCTCACTTAGCCTGTGTCTGCCCAGGAACCGCTCCGATCGCCGACAGGCCCTAGAAGAGGAACAGCCTGATGGCTGGTCATCACACTCATTCCTCGGCGACCGAGAGCATCGTAGCCGTTGGCGTGCAGATGAGCGGCGCCGAGACGTTATCCTTCCCGCCGTCTACCGGCCGGGTTGCCGGGTTGACTGAACTATTTGCGCAGGCCGATCTCATTCCCGATCTCCGCGCCGTCGAAGAGCTGCTGTTGCGCCGGACGGCTTCGCGCTCGGAGTTGATCGCCAGCGCCAGCGCCTATACCGTGCGCGCTGGCGGCAAACGGCTGCGCGCCGCACTGGCGCTCCTGGCCGCCCGGCTTGGCGTCTATCACCTGTCGTGCGTGATACACGCCGCGGCCGCCGTTGAACTCATCCAGGCGGCCTCGCTCGTGCACGATGACCTGGTGGACCAGGCGGCGCGTCGCCGGGGCCAGATTACCGTGCATGCCCGCTGGGACAACGATGTCGCCCTGATGGTCGGCGACTACTTCTTCGCCCTGGCCGCGGGTGAAATGGCCCTCAGCCCGGACCCGCGGATCATCACCTACTATGCCCAGGCGGTGCAAACCATCGTTGAGGGCGAACTCAGCCCGGTGCTCGTGGCCGAACCTCTTGATCAGGCCCTGGACCAGTATTTCTACAAAACCGGGGCCAAGACGGCCTCGCTCTTCGAGGCGGCCTGCAAGGCGGGAATGGCCGCCGGCGGCGGCAGTGACGCCCAGATTGCCGCCCTCGGACGCTACGGCTTCGATCTGGGTATGGCCTTTCAGATCGTTGATGACGTGCTCGATTTCATCGGCGACGAACAGACGCTGGGCAAGCCTGCCGGGAATGATTTGCGCCAGGGCACCATCACCCTGCCGCTGATTTATGCCCTTGCCCGCAGCGATAGCCCCCATCTGCGGGCAATCGTGGCCCACGACAGCCCCACCGAGGCTCAGGTGCGCGCTGCAGTCGAGGAAGTCATCGCCATCGGCGGCGTCGAGGCGGCGATGGCCGAGGCGCGGCGCTTCGTCGTCCGCGCCAATCACCAGCTTGCTGAGTTCCCTCCTTCGGCGACCCGCCGGACACTCGAAGACATCGCCTACTTCGTCGTTAGCCGCGAGGCCTGATTTTCTTCGGCCAGAGCCTGGCGGGCCCCTGTTTGGTAGCGCAACCCTCCGGGTTGCGCTACTACGGTGTTTCCCCCTGGGCCAGAGTATGGGAAACCTGGTTTCCCTCTCGCCAACCGGCGTTGGGACTGACTCCCCCCGGCCACGAACGACCAAAAAATGAAAGCCCTCTCATTTTTCGGCGCGGGTCTAGCCAAATGTGCACGCGTGTGGTACAACTATTGCAAACACTTTGCACAGATATTGCACAGTGCGGGAGGTTCAGGATGAAACTCACGGGCAAGACGGCGTTGATCACCGGGGGTGGACGCGGGCTGGGGCGAGCGATTGCCATTGCCTATGCCCGGGCCGGGGCCGCGGTGGCAGTGGCCGCGCGCAGCGCCGACGAACTCGACGAGACAGCCTGGCTTATCACTGAACAGGGTGGACGCGCCGTAGCTCTGCCCGCCGATGTGCGCGATGCCACGCAGGTCGCCGCGATGGTCGCCGCCGTCCGTGAAGCCCTTGGCCCTATTCACGTGCTGGTAACCAGCGCCGGCATCGGCCTCCGCGCACCCGTTCACGAAACCAGCGAAGCTCAGTGGGACGCGGTCATCGACACGTTGCTCAAGGGCACGTTTCTCGTCTGCCGCGCCGTTATTCCTCAGATGATCGAACTCGGCGGCGGCAACATTATTACTCTTGGCGCGCCGCTCGAACGCATCGCTGTCCCTGGCTTCGGCGCCTACTATGCAGCCAAGTGCGGCGTTGACGGCCTGACGCGGGTGATGGCCAGGGATCTGCGCCGCTTCGGCATCAACGTCAATGCCCTGCACCCGGGGGGCTTTGCCGATACGCGCCTGGTGCGCGAGATGGCTCCCGAGGTTCGGACGGGCCTCCTCGCTCCAGAGACAATCGCCGCCGCAGCGATTGACCTGGCCGCTCTGCCTCCACGGGGGCCGACCGGCCAGACGATTGATGCCCATCAATGGAGATCCGACGAAGATAGCTCATAGCGGCCTTTCAGGTCTTGACAAAAACTGTGCAAAACCTGAAAATAGGGTTGCTTCAATGGTTGAGGCTCCAGATGTCTCCGTTCTAAAGCATCAGGTGATCCTCCGCTCCGCAAAGCGGCAACGCTCCGGCAACGGCGCCACGTGACCGCGTCTGTTGTATGTTGGCTCTGCCTGCGACAATCAGGAGAACGAACCGTGAAGGTCTTTCGCCTATCCGCAGATAGTGATACCGATGAGGTTCTGGCGTTCAACTCCTCTACTGCTGAGCCAGAAGAGATCGAGGAGTGGAATGCTGACGAGGCCGAGCTTGAAGCCGACGAGCTTGAGCTTGATCTTGAGGAACCTGAAGCCGCGGACATCGAGCCGGTTGAAGACTCGGTGCAGTTGTATCTGCAAGAGATCGGGCAGGTTCCGTTGTTGACGGCGGAAGAGGAGCGTGACCTGGCCATAAAGATCGCCCGGGGCAAGGAGGCGCGCCAGCGTCTCAACAATGAGCAGTATGTCTCGGGTCAGGAACGCTTCCGCCTCGAGCAGGAGGTCGCTCGCGGCGAAGAGGCTCGGCGCAAGCTTATTCAGGCCAATCTACGCCTCGTTGTCAGCGTGGCGAAGAAATATATCGGCAGCCCGATGGCCTTTATGGATCTGGTTCAGGAAGGTAATATCGGCCTGATGCGCGCCGTCGAGAAGTTCGACTATACCAAGGGCAACCGCTTCAGCACCTACGCGACCTGGTGGATCCGCCAGGCGGTGACGCGCTCGATCGCCGAACAGAGCCGTCTCATTCGCCTGCCGGTGCACCTGAGCGAGTCGATTGTGCATCTGCGCCGCGCGATTTATAAGCTGGAGCAGCAACTCGAGCGCGAGCCGACGCCGGAAGAGATTGCCCACGCCATGGGTATGAGCCTGCGCAAGGTGAAGCGTCTGCTGCGGGCCTCGACCCAGCCAGTTTCGCTCGAACAACCGCTCAATTATGAGAGTGAGGGCCGGGTTGGCGAACTTCTTGCCGATGAGAGCCAAGAGACGCCCATGGAGATCGCAGCGGCGAACATGCTCCATGCCGAATTGAATGCCGCCCTCAACGATCTCCCGGAACGCGAGCGCAAGATTCTCCAGTTGCGCTACGGGCTGATTGATGGCCAGCGCCGCACCCTCGAAGAGGTAGGCGTCGCCTTCGGCATTACGCGCGAGCGCACCCGCCAGATCGAGGCCGAGGCCCTGCGCCGCCTGCGCCACCCCAGTGTAGGGTCGCGCCTGCAAGGGTACCTCGATTAGCGTGCTTCCTGGAACGTTTGACGCAAAGGCGCGAAGCCGCAAAGCATCTGGCTTCGCGCCTTTGCGTCACGTGGGACGCCGCGTGCGGGAAATCCCGTCTCGCCACAGCCCGTGTTCGCCTCAGCGACGCAGCAATGGCAGATACAGTCGGCGCTCTTCTTCCAGTTGGATCGTCTGCGTGACCGTCGTGCGGTTCCCCACCCGATCGCTGAAGCGCACTGCCAGCACATGCCGCCCCGTGGGTACGGGCAAGGTCCAGCGGTAGGCGTCATAGTAGGGTTGCGGATCCTCAAAGATGCCGTTCAGCCCGAACTGCACGGCCATAATCCCGCCCCGGTCGTCTAGCGCGTTGGTGTCGATACGCACCGTCCGTTCGCGGAGCCGCACCACCGCTGCCGCATCTCTTGGCGGCGCTCCGGCAAGCGCCGCGATCTCCGCCCGACCCAGGGCGCGGTTGTAGATTGCCAGATCGTCCAGCCGCACACCACTGTGCCGGCCACCCGCGGCAAAGCGCCCTAACCGCAGCACCTCGCCCAGTTCCCCGGGCAACTCGACTCCCGATGTCTCCGCCGCCAGCGCGCCATCGAGGTAGAGCGCCTTGCGCCCTCCCTCAGCGTCCCAGGTGATCGCCAGATGATGCCAGCCCGCGCCGAGAGTGTCGGGCGCGGCGAGCAGGTCGCGGCTGGCCTCAGAGTCGCCGGTCGTCCAGAAGACCCACGCCGGGGCGCCGTCGGGTCCGGCGCTGTCGCGGCGGAGCGCCAGAGTTCCGCGGTATGCCGGGACGTCCCGGGGATTGGCGCTGGCCGCAAACAGGTAGTGCCGGGGAATGGCGCCGTCGGGGTAACGCGCGGGCAATTCGGCCCACAGGCTCACCGTGCCAGCGCGCGGGTCCAGGTTGCCAGCAAGGGGATAGGCTACTTCCGCCGGACCGGGTTCGAGCGCCTGCCCGGCGCGGCCTGGCCCGAAGCGGGGCGTTCCGCTGCTCTGCGGGAACCCCCGGCCAACCCGTTGCACGAGGTGTCCGTCGAACCCCGCTGCAAATAGCAGGTCGTCGGGGGGAGCGATGGTGATCGCCGCCGCCGGCGGCGTCTGGTCCGGCTCAGGGAGCCGGCTGCTGAGCATCGGAGCCATGGCGCCGGGCGGGGTGAAATCGTAGGTTCCGATCAGCGAGGGCGCCCAGAGCCACTCGCCGGGGAGGCAGCCGGCGTAGGCCGCGCAGGGGTCCGGGCCTGGCCCGAACCAGCCGTAGGGGTCAATCTGCTTGCCGAGGCGCCGCACCTCAAAATGGAGATGGGGCGTGCCGCCAGGGGTGCGGCTCGGCCCGCTGATGCCAAGGTAGGCGCCGGCCGCCACTGGCACGCCCCGGCTGGTATCAATGCGACCCTCAAAGATCGGCGCGAAGCCGCCCAGGTGCCAGTAGACCGTCTCGTAACCTCCGGGATGGACGATCACCACACCGTAGTCGGGACGGGTGCGGGCGTAGGCGATCCCGGCGGCAGCGGCGAGAATCGGCGTGCCGATGGGCTGATCGGGGAAGTAGTAGTCGTGGCCGTCGTGCCCGTCGTACTGCACGTGCCCCCGTCCGAGGTGATTTACCACTATGGTGTTGCCATCGTCGCTACTGTCAACCGTGGGGTAGGCGTGGTCGAAGTAGGCCAGATGGACCGCCCTGACGCCTGCGGGCCAGGGCTGGAGCAGGGTCAACCCGCCTGGAGCGCCGGCGTCTGCCGGGGGGACGCCAGCGGATGGCATAGTTGCGCCGAGAGCCGGTGGGCCGATCTGGACCAGTTCATTGTTGAAGTAGGCGGCGAAGGCATGGGTGAAGCGTTCGACCACTGCGCGCCACTCGGCGAGGGTGCGTCCCGCGGCGAGAAAGCGTTGCACGGCCACCCCTTCAGGGGCCTGTTCGAGGGTGAGGGTGAGGGTTTGCCCGTCGCTGAAGCGCAGCGTTGGAGGGCGCTCGTAGGGTCCCAGGCCAGCGCGGAGTTCGCGGCTGGCCCAGTCAATCTGCACGGCGAAGCCCTCGGGACCGGCGGGGCCGAAGGGCTGCCGGAGGGCCGCAGCGGTCGGGGCCGGGTCGCTCAACAGGCCTGAGGCGGCTTCGAGCAGCGCCAGATGCAGGCGGGGGCTCAGACCGTAGAAGAGGGCCGCGCTCTCGATGATCTCGGCGACGCCGCGACCGTCGTCGCGGTAGCCTTTGAGGGCGCCGGGCTGAGCATCGAGAAACCGTTGGACTCCGAGGTCATTACCATCTTGCGCCGCAACGAAAGGCCCCGGCAGTAAGGCCCCCAGCAGAGCGACGAGCAGTGCCGCCGTGCGTATAGCCCGTGGTCTCAACGCGGACTCCGGCGATGGTCATCCTTGCGGATGCAGGGAAAGACGGTACCGGCAGCCGGGTGCAAGGAGGTGCGGAGGTGTGGAGATATGGAGAGATCGTGGGTCCAGGATGAACATTTTGCGCGATCCTCGTTCGGCCAGGAAACTCACCTCATAAGATAGCCTCCCGTCGCTATTTGTCAAGTTACAAAGGGATGATCCTGGGACTGGCGCAACGTCTCCGGGGCATACTCCAAACCCCGGGTTTTTCGCCGGTTCTGGCGGCTATGCCGCCAGAACCGGCGAAGAATGACCGTATCGGGCAACTATGCCGCCCCGATCCCCCCGCTGGTGGCGAGCTTTGCGCGGGCCCTGGAGATGATCCGCCGTCAAGCGGCTTATGCCAACGTTGATGGTTTTCGAGACATTGCCGGGGATGCACGCAGTTACGTGCTGACCATCACCCGGCTCGCCATGCGCCGACCCGCTCCAACACCCGCAGCGTTTCTTCGGCGACCTTGCGATACGAAAACTGGGCGGCGCGTGCCAGGCCCTGGGCGCGCAGGTCAGCCTGCAGGTGGGCGTCACTCAACACCCGTCCCAGAGCGGCGGCCCAGCCTACCACATCGTCCGGCGCGACGCGCAGGGCCGCTGTGCCGACCACTTCGGGCAAACTGCTCGCGTCGCTGGTCACCACCGGCGCGCCGCAGGCCATCGCCTCCAGCGGCGGCAAGCCGAAGCCTTCGTATCTGGAAGGATAGGCGAAGACGGTACAGGCCCGATAAAAGAGCGGTCCATCCGCTGCCGGCACGTCAATCCGCTTCACGCTCGATCCCAGTTCGAGATCGGCAATCAGGCCATCGAGGTCGGGGAACAGCCGCGGGTCACGGCCAAGCGGGCGCCCGGCGATGACCAGTTGCGCCTGCACCCCACGCGAGCGCAACAGGGCAAAGGCGCGCACCAGGGTGGCGACATTCTTGCGCGCGTCGAGCCCCCCGACGTAGTAGATAAACGGTGTGTCGATGCCGTAGCGCCGGGCCACCTCCTCACGAGCGGTCTCGCTGTCGCCGGGAGTGAATTGTTCACCTGCGGCCAGGGGCACAACAGTGATCCGTTCAGGTGGCAGGCCGAGATGGGTGATAATATCAGCGCGGCTGTGGGCCGAGAAGGTCAGCACATGGGCGCTGCGGCGCACGGCCCGGCGCGCCAGGGTCAGATACGCGCGCACGTGCGCGCCGCCGCGGTACTCGGGCAACACCAGGGGTACGATGTCGCCCACCGTCGTCACCACCGGCAGCCGGCAATACAGTGGCGGAGCGAAGTACGGCACCAGCGCCACGCCAGCGTTGTGATTCGCCAGCCGGGCCGCCATCCGCGGAAAGGCCGCCTGCTCGAACCACAGCTTGGCCAGATTGTCATTAATACGGTCAAAGGGGGTCTTCAGACATGCCCCATCAACACCAGGAGGCAGTCCCGGACCAGGAGGAAGATAGGCGGGGGTAAGCAACAGGTAGTGATGCTCCGCGGCCACCCGGGGCAGGCAGCGTAGCAAACCATGGAGATACTGCCCGCTCCCAACCGTCGGCTGGGACCAGAAACTCCCGCTGATGACGACTTGCACGTGCGCCCCCTGGCGCTATCTATTGCATTGGCGCGTATGGGCCTATAGTACCATGTCTTGGGCAATGGCAGGTATACTACTACCATGCGTCAGGCGTGCGCCGCGGGATGCAGATCTGCTCCCAGGCAGGAGGGCAAAGCTAGCCAACGGCCCCTTTCCTCGATCGCTGCCAGGCGCGCCAGCAGGCGGGAGCGGGGGAAACCCGGTGTTCTCAATGTGCATGGCAAGGCACAGGCTGCTATGTGCTTGCCAATAAGCCCCACAAGTACGAGGAGACGTCATGGACGACCGCGCGGTTGTGACCCTCGCCGAATTACAGATCCGTTTGCAGACCCTCAAGCTCCTGCCGCGCACCGGCTGGTTGCAGCGCGGATTAGGCGATGTCGAGAGTGTGGCCGAGCATAGTTTTGGCGTGGCGGTTCTGGCGCTGATCATCGGCGATCAGCATCCCGACCTGGACCGGGAACGGCTCCTCGCCACGGCGTTGATCCATGATATGGCCGAGGCCCTGATCGGCGATCTCCCGGCCTCGGCCCGACGGCTCTTCGGAGCAGCCGCAAAGCAGGAAGCGGAACGCAAGGCGCTGCTCGAACTGCTCAATGGCCTTCCGCATGCCGAACGCTATCTGGCGCTCTGGGAAGATTACACCCAGGGGGCTACGCCCGAGGCCCGGCTCGTCAAGGCGCTGGATCGGTTGGAAATGCTCGGTCAGGCGCTGGTATACGAACGGGCCGGCGCGCGCACGCTCGATGAGTTCTGGCAGGATCGCAACGGCTGGTTCGACGAGTTTCCCCTGGTGCGCGCCCTGGCTGACCGCCTGTATGCTGAACATGACCGGCATACAGGGTAATGCCATTTCGAATGGTAGATTTTGGATTGCTCGATATGAGGTTAACGCCGGCCCATATGCAGCTTCCCCACACACCAAGGGGAGAAACATAAGAAAGCCGCTCCCTCCGGGGTGCGGCCCTTCCAGACCCTTCCGCGCGGGGCTATGGTCACCTGAATGGAAGCGGCTGGCACGTCGGGCAGAAAAACGTGCTGCGCTGGCCCACCACAATGCGCTCGATTGGCGTCCCGCAGCGCTGGCAGGGATACCCGCGACGGTCGTAGGCCAGGAAGTGTTCCTGGTTCTGGCCGCGCAGGCCATAGCCGTTGCGGTAGTTGCGCAACGAACTGCCTTCGTGCTCAATGGCGCTGGTCAGTACCTGGCGAATAGCGGCGTGCAAGGCAATTGCCCTGTCGGCCTCGATGGCGCAGGCCGGGGTTAGCGGGTGGATGCGGGCCAGCCAGAGGGCTTCGCTGGCGTAGATGTTGCCCATGCCCGCGATTGCGCGCTGGTCGAGCAGCAGCGGCTTGATCCTCGTGCGCCGCCCCCGCAGGATGCGCTCCAGCTCGGCGACGGTGAAGCGGTCATCGAGCGGCTCAGGGCCATAGGCTGTGTCAAGGGCGGCCAATCCGGCGGCGTCGAGCAGCCGCACCCGCCCAAACTTGCGCTCGTCGTCGAAGAACAGGCGTCGCCGATCATCCAGGCGGATGATCAGATGCACGTGGGCACGGGCTTCATCGTCGGGGGGATGGATCTCCAGGCGCCCCGACATGCGCAGATGGAGCGCCAGGGTCCAGCCCGAGTCAAGGTCGAGCAGCAGCCATTTGGCGCGCCGCCGCGCGCTGAGGATACGGCGGCCAACAATCTCCTGGCGAAAGACTTCCGCCGAGGGAGTCTCCACCATCCGTTCCCAGTCGAGGCGCTCGACAGCCAGGAAGGAGCGCCCGACCAGTTGGGGCGCCAGCGAACGAGCAATGATTTCGACTTCGGGTAACTCGGGCATAGGGGGGCGCTCACTCGCGCCACTCGGCTGCGCCGTCGGCCCAGTGCTCTTTCTTCCAGATCGGGGCGATTTCTTTGATCCGGTCCATAATGTAGGCGGCGGCCTGGAAGGCTTCCTGGCGGTGTGGCGCGGCAACGACCACCAGCACCGCGGTCTCCCCGATCTCCAGCCTGCCGATGCGGTGGTGCACCGCCACCCGGCCGATAGGCCAGCGCGCTCGCGCTTCTTCAGCGATCTGGGCCAGCACCGGTGTGGCCATGTCGGTGTAAGCCTCGTAGCTGAGAAACGCTGTGGGACGGCCGCCAAAGTGATTGCGCGCCACGCCGGCGAAAGTCACCACGGCGCCGTCACTCGGCGTCTGCACATAGGCGACCAGTGGCGCCGGGTCGAGCGGCGCCTCGGTGATCAAAAAGGGTTCAACGGATCGGACGCCTGATTGTGGGCGATGCGCACCCCCGCTCACGGGAGGAATAATCGCCACTTCGTCGCCATCCTGAAGCGTGGCCCCAGGCTCGGCAAACTGCTGGTTGACCGCGTAGAGGAGCCGACCGGTGTACCGGCCCAGCGAGGGATGCCTGGCGACCAGGTGTTCCCATACCGCACCGACAGTTGCTCCGGCTTCCATCGGCACAGTAAGTTCCGTCTGGCCGACGATATCGCGGTGGGCGGCAAACAATCTGACGCGTATGGTGATCATTGAAACCCAGGGCTATGATACGATAAGCCGCCGGACAGGCGCGGTCGTCGCGCCGAGGGAAGGGCGCCGCCGTGAGCGTTGTCTATGCTCCCGCGCATCACTACATCGAGCGAGCCATATCGCGCGGCGCTTCGGCGACAGGGGCCTTGCTGCGCGCCTTGCGCTCCAGCCACCACCAGCGCAGACGGCGGTGCTGCCGGGAGATCTGTTGCGCCGAACGCTGAGCCAGACGGCCAACCCGGCCGATCCACGGCGCGGGATGGGCCGCCCACTCCTTGAGAAACAACTTCAGATGCACCCGACACCAACGGACCACCCGGTTGCGTGGACCGACCAGCGCCAGCCCGATGAGCAGAAAGATCAGGCCGTTTACAATCGGCATCGGCATGCCGATCAAGCCGATGACAATAAAGAACCAGCCTAGCACCGGCTTCAGCACGAGCCAGGTGGTGAACAGGGCGACACGCAGCATCGAAATCATCAGTGCAATGCCCATCATAGTCCTGGTACAATATGCTTCTCAGCGCACTGATCGCGCAAACAGAGCGACCCGCGAGGGGTGCTATATCGAGTATACCATGTTCCCGGCGCGTTATCAGGGAAATTCATCACGATCATGCATGCTCGCACAGGCCGGAACCGGGGAGAGAGCCAGGGCCTTCCTACGGCTGGTCGCACCACGGTTGATCTTATGTGTATAATGGCTATGCCCGCTGCCTCGCTCGCGGCGGAGCGTGTTGCAGGGAGAGCGCACAGATGAGCGGCAAGTTGCAAGATCTGTTGGGTCGCTTCCGTAGTGTTGAAAGTGTAGAGCTGGCCGCGGTCGTCGCCACCGATGGGTTGCTGATCGAGAGCGTTGCCAGCCCCGATGTGGATGTGGACGCCGTGTGTGCGGTGGCCTCGAATAGCCTGGCGATGGCGGAGGCCCTTGGGCGCGAGATTGACAAGGGCGGCGCCATTCAGACCTTGCTTGAATACGAGAACGGGATTGTGTTGATCGAGCCGATCAGCGGGGATGCGATGCTGCTCTTGCTTGCCAGCGCCCGCGAGGATCTGGGTTACGTGCGCTTTCTGGTGGCAAAGCACCGTGATGACATGCTCGATGCGCTGAGCGCCATCTGAAGTTGATCTGGGGCGGAAAACCGCCGCAGCCGTGTTCAGGTCGTTCCTGGGGCGCTACAGTCTCTGTGCTATAATTTTGGGGAGCAAGCATCTGGCGGTTCCCTGCACTAGCTCTCAACAAGGTAGGCTGCAATGGATCCACAGCTGACAAGTATCATCGTTCCTTCAGAGGAGTTGGCCCAGATAGAGGAGTGCCTCGGCCGGCTGGTCGAAGATACGTCCAGCGATTATGCCCTGCTCCTCGACAAGAGCGGCCAGGTCATCTCCTCCAAGGGTGACGCTGATCGGCAGGATATCACCGCTCTGGGTGCGCTGATCGCGGGCGTCTTCGCTTCATCCCGTGAAGTGGCCAAGTTGCTGCGTGAGCGAGATTTTCGGAACACCTTTCAACAGGGTGTGCGCGAGAACATTTTTATCGCGCTGATTGAAGAGCAGTGGATTCTATGCATTATTTTCAATAAAGGCACCCATATTGGTCTGGTCAAGGTGTTGACGAAAAAGGCCACCGATGAACTGGCCGCGGTGCTTGAGCGCGTTCGGCAACAGCATAAGGCCCGTGACGAGGTGCTGGGCTCCTCGTTCCGCACCTCGATGGAAGATACGATTGACCTGCTGTTCCGTGACTGACCGGCAGCGGTTTTCGGCCTCCGCGCAGCGCTGCCGTGTACCAAGACAGGCGCTGGCGCAGGTTGCGCCGCTGTCCCCCATTCAACAGGCATGCGAGCGAAGCTATGGCGCTAATCAATGTTGCGGCACGCGAAATTCACTGTAAGATCGTCTATTATGGCCCCGGTATGTGCGGGAAGACGACGAATCTGCAGTACATTCACAGCCAGGTGCCAAAAGAGATCAAGGGTGACCTGCTGTCGATCGCTACGGAGACAGAACGGACCCTGTTCTTTGACTTCTTGCCCCTCGATCTTGGAAAGGTCCGTGGGTTCCAGACCCGCTTCCATCTGTATACCGTGCCCGGTCAGGTGTTGTACGAGCGCACCCGAGTAGCTGTGCTGAACGGCGCCGATGGAGTGGTGTTCGTCGCCGACTCCCATAAGAAGAAGATGCAGGAGAATGTCAATAGTCTCCGTGAACTGGCGCAGAATGTGACCCGGCAGAATAAGAAGTTTTCTGAGTTTCCAATTGTCGTGCAATACAATAAGCGCGATCTGCCCGAAGACGTGCTGGTCTCGGTGCAGACGATGGATCATTATCTGGGCGTAACCCGGATGAACTGGCCGCGCATCGAAGCCGTCGCGACGACAGGCGCAGGAGTGTTTGAGACACTGCGCGCCATCAGTCGGGCGGTAATTAGCAAGCTCTAGGGGAGTGTCGGTTCGCGGGAGCGGTGGCCGACGCCGTCACATGCGCAGCCGGTCGCCTCGCTCCTATCCCTGCGGTGAAGCCATGGCCCTCTCCGGCGATTTAAGCGAGTTTCCGCTGACGGATATTATCCAACTTGTCGCCCTGAGCAAGAAGACCGGCGGGGTCCACATCCGCGGGCAACGCGCCGGGCAGACGTATGAGGGCTGGTTGTATTTCCGTGATGGGCAGATCATCGGCGCCACGCTGCCCGGGATGCGCCCACTCGATGCCGTTTATACGTTCTTCACCCTCGCCTCAGGTCCATTCCGCTTCTACGACGACCAGCGCCTCGATACTCCCACGATCACCCTCTCGAATGAGGCGATCATTATGGAGGGGATCATGCGCCAGGAAGCCTGGGCCGCCCTGCAACAGCAGATTCCCTCGCTGACGCTGGTGCCTCGCCTGGTGCCCAATCCTGCCACCGGCTCAGGCGAGATCAATCTGGAGGCGGAGGAGTGGCGCGTGCTCACCATGGTGAACGGGAAGAACACCGTCGTCCAGATCGCCCAGCGCAGCGGACTGGGCGAGTTTCGCACCTGCGAGATCATCGGCCAGTTGCTCCAAAATGGCCTGGTTGAGTTGCGCGAGCCGAGTCTCGGCGAGATTCTCGCCCCTGAACTTGAACGCATCGCCGCCACTTTCGTCGGCGCGGGCGCCTCGGCCCTGCTCGAGGCTGCCTACCGGCACGTTGGCATCACCGATGTAGGCCGGGCCACGGTGGCACAGATGCTCATGGCCATTGATCGCTTTGAAGTGAGCGCCATGCGGGTGATCGGCTCGGAACGCGCCCGCGCCGCCACTGCCGCCCTCCGCGCCCGCGCCGAAGAACTGCGCGCCGCCGTGACGCTGCGCGAGTCTCCTCCAGGTGTGATAGAATAAGCTCCGGTCGCGATCCTGCCCGTCGCCCGGGGAGGGTTTTGTGCTTCGTCAGGCAGGGTGCGCCGATGCTTGCCCGATTGCGGCGCTCCGTCGCTTGCTCCGCTCAGACCACGGTCTCCGGGCGAGGGAGGCCGATGAGCGGGCTACAGGTCGCACCCTTCGGAGATTGCGACAACAATGGAGCACATGTGCGCGCATTACTCAGTGTGTACGATAAGTCGGGCGTGATTGACCTGGCGCGTGAATTGCTCGGCCTGGGCTTCGAGCTGCTTTCGACCGGCAATACCTGGCGCCTGCTGGTCGAGGCCGGTATTCCTGCCCGGTCGGTCAGCGAGGTCACTGGTTTTCCCGAGATTCTCGACGGTCGCGTGAAGACCTTGCATCCGGCCATCCATGCCGGTCTGCTCGCTCGCCGCGATCGGCCCGCCCATATGGCCCAACTGGCCGAGTATGGGCTGGCGCCGATTGACCTCCTGGTTGTCAACCTTTACCCTTTCCAGCAGACCATCGCTCGCCCCGACGCGACGCTCGATGAGGCGATCGAACAGATTGATATCGGCGGGGTGGCCCTGCTGCGCGCCGCTGCCAAGAACTTCGCCCACGTCGTATCCCTGGTCGATCCGGCCGATTACGCCGCAACGCTTGCCGAATTGCGCACAGGGGCGGTGAGCCTGGAGACGCGCCAGCGTCTGGCAGCGAAGACTTTCGCCCATACCGCCGCCTATGATGCCGCCATCGCCGCCTATCTGGCCGCCGATCCCTTCCCCGAAACGCTGGTCGCGGCCTGGCCCCGCGTTCAGCCACTGCGCTATGGTGAGAACCCCCACCAGCGCGCTGCCCTCTACGGCGAGTTTGGGCGCCTGTTCGAGCAGTTGCACGGCAAAGAGCTTTCCTACAATAACATCCTCGATACCGGGGCCGCGGCGGAGTTGATCGGGGAGTTCCCCGCCGCCGAGGGCGCCGCTGTAGCGATTATCAAGCATACCAATCCCTGCGGCGTCGGCGTGGCGCCCACCCTGCTCGAAGCCTGGGAAAAGGCCTTTGCCACCGACCGCGACGCGCCCTTCGGCGGGATCATCGCCGTCAATCAGCCCCTTGACCTGGCCCTGGCCCGGGCGATCAGCGAGATTTTTACCGAGATTATCATCGCTCCCGAATTTGCCCCCGATGCCCTTGAGCATCTGCGGAAGAAGAAGAACCTGCGCCTGCTCAGGGCGCTGCAACCGGTCGGCGCAAGCCCGGAGATTGTGTTGCGTAGCGTGCCCGGCGGCGTCCTGGCCCAGGAGGCCGACCGCGCGCCTCTGGCCGGCGAGGAGTGGCGCGTGGTGACGCGGCGCTCCCCTACCCCCGATGAAGAACGCGCCCTGCGTTTCGCCTGGCGCGTGGTCAAGCACGTGAAGTCTAACGCGATTGTCTATGCCGGCCCTGATCGCACCCTCGGCATCGGCGCCGGGCAGATGAGCCGGGTGGATAGCTCGCGCCTGGCGGTCTGGAAGGCCCAGCAGGCTGGCCTGTCGCTCACAGGGAGCGTGGTGGCGAGCGATGCTCTGTTTCCCTTTGCCGATGGCGTAGAAACGGCTCTGCGCGCCGGCGCCACGGCAGTGATCCAGCCCGGCGGTTCGGTGCGCGACGCGGAGGTCATCGCCGCCGCCGATGCCGCTGGCGCCGCGATGGTGTTTACCGGCCGCCGGCATTTTCGCCATTGAGAACCTGTCGGGCTAACAACCGGGGTGTCCGATGCGGTTCTGCGAGGATGAAGCTCTCCTGACCATGCGCGCAACTGGCAGGTTGCGCTATCGCCGGTTCCCCGGTGTCAGGGCGTCGCCCTCTCTGGCTCGTCGGCAGGCAGTATTCAGGCAGGCTCGAAGGGAACCTTATGGAGATACATTTCGATCCGCAGGGGCTGGCGCCTGCAATCGTACAGCACGCCCGCACCGGTGAGGTGCTGATGCTGGGGTACATGAACGCCGACGCGCTGGAGGCGACCCGCGCCACCGGCCTGGTGACGTTCTGGAGCCGTTCCCGGCAGGCCCTCTGGCGCAAAGGCGAGACGAGCGGCCACGTGCTGCGCCTGGTTGACCTGCGGGTTGATTGCGACGCTGATGCGCTGCTGGTGCTGGCCGAACCTGCCGGTCCTACCTGCCATACTGGTGAGCGTAGTTGTTTCCACCGTGATGTTGCGGGAACGCTGACCCGCCGGTCCGCTCCTCCCGGCGCCGTGCTTGGACGGCTGGCCGATGGCGTGCGCATTCGGCGCAATGCGTCTCCCGAAACATCCTACACCGCACGCCTGCTCCAGGAAGGAGTGGACCGGATCGCCAAGAAAGTTGGCGAGGAAGCGGTGGAAGTGGTTATCGCGGCCAAAAACGCTTCCCACGCCGAATTGACCTATGAACTGGCCGACCTGCTGTATCACATCGTCGTGTTGCTGGAAGATCAGGGTCTGTCCCTTGAAGCGATCTGGCAGGAGCTTGAACGGCGGATGAAGTCGTGAGCGTCATAGCGGGTGCGCTCCTATCACGCTCGCTGTACCCTATGAGCTACCATTCTGGGCACGCCCTGGTAATCGACAGTGACCCGGTCACCCGTGAAGTCTGTGCGACGACCCTGCGCGACGCCGGCTTTGTCGTCCACGCCCTGGACGCGCCCGCCGCCGCTCGCGATGCGCTCCTGAATGCCGCCTTCGACCTGGTGCTGCTCGATGGCGCCGCGCCCGGTGGCGATGGCCTGGCCCTGCTGCGGCAGTTGCACGAGCAGCAGGTGCGGGTGCCCGTGCTGCTGATGTGCGGCGACGCTTCGGTTGAGTTTGTCACTCAGGCCATGCGTCTGGGGGCGCGGGGGTTGTTGGTCAAACCCTTTAGCGCTGACGATCTGCGCGCCACGGCCCTGGAGATCGCTGGCGAACGCCGCGCGGCTCGCTCGCGCGATCGGGTGGCCGCCCTGCGCCCAGCGGTGCGCATCGGCCAGCGGCTCCTTGGCGAACTCGACCTGCAACGATTGCAGGATCTGATCATCGAAACGGTGCGCACCGAGCTTGAGGCCGACCGCGCCTCGCTCATGCTGTTCGAGGACGATGGGCAGTGGCTGCGTATCGTCGCCTGCTCCGGCCTCCCCGCCCAGGTGCGTGTAGGTCACCGTGTGGCTGCCGAACGCAGTCTGGCCGGCTGGGTGGCCATGCGTCGTCAGCCGGTGCGCCTTGACTTCAGCGGTGACGTGGCCCTCCCCGTGGACGAGTTGCGTGGCGTCTTCCTGACCGAAGAGATCGGCTCGGCCCTGTCGGTGCCGGTGCTGGCTGGCGAACAGGTGCTGGGGGTGCTCAATGCGGCCAAGACCCATGCGCGGCAGCCCTTCACCGAGGATGATCAGGAACTCTTGATGCTGCTAGCGGCCCAGGCCGCCGTCGCCATCGAGAATGCGCGCCTCTACACCCGCGTCGCTTCCTCGGAGGGCCGCTATCGCGCTCTGCTCCAGCACGCCAGTGACGCGGTGTTGCTCGTTGACGCCAGCGGACGTGCCATCCTCGATGCTAATCTGGCCCTGGAACATTTGAGCGGCTATAGCCATGCTGAGTTGCTGGCCATGCCGCTCGACCGGCTCTTGCCAGCCCTGGCCCAACTGATTCAGCGCACCGTTGAGGGATATACTGGCGGAGCGGTGCGTGAGGGGGCGGAAATCGAGATGGACCTGTACACCCGCCAGGAGCAGACCACACCGGTCGCGGTCAGTCTCAGCGCCGTCTCGCACGCCGGCGAGCGCCTCATCCTGGTGATCGCCCGGGACGTGAGCGAACGCCAGCGCATTGCCAAGCAACTGGTGCAGGCGGAGAAACTCGCGGCCCTGGGCCGTCTGTCGGCGTCACTGGCCCACGAGATCAACAATCCCCTCCAGGCCATTCACAACTCGGTGTATTTGCTGTTGACCCGGCCGCTCGCCGAGGAGAAGCGCCAGCGCTACCTGCAAATGACCCTGGAGGAGATCGAGCGGCTGATCAGCATCGTGCAGCGCATGCTCGACTTCTACCGTCCCAACCGCGAGGGGATGCGCCCGGTGGATGTTGACGAGATCCTTGATGCCGTGCTGACTCTAACCGAGACGCAGATGGCGGAGCAGGGGGTGCGATTGATCCGCCAGCGAGCCGGGCGGCTGCCACGCATTTTTGCCATCAGCAATCATCTCAAACAGGTGTGTTTCAACCTGATCTTTAACGCGCTCGAAGCCATGCCTGACGGCGGCGAACTCTACGTCAAAACCGCCCTGCTCGAAGAGGGCGCGACGCTGGACCGCGAAGGGTTCGTGACTGTCCTGGCGGGAGGATCAGCGGAGGGGGTCGAACGGGCCAGGGTGGTAATCGAGATCAGCGATACCGGCAGCGGTATCCCGAACCACGATCTGCCCAAGATCTTCGAACCCTTTTTCACCACGCGCACCAAGGGCACCGGCCTGGGCCTGGCGGTGAGCTACAGCATCATCGAGCAGCACCACGGCGATCTGGCTGTACGCTCGGTGGTCGGTGAGGGGACCACGTTCCGCGTCGCGCTGCCCGTAGCGCAGTGACTCTGATGCAGGGGGCAAACCTGCCTTCCCCATCTCCGCGAGAACACCCGGACATGTAACCCTCCGGGTTGCGTTCAGGAAAAGCGCTACCCTCCCAGAATGTCACTGCATGCCCTCCTTCTCGGGAACAGACCGCATACGCAGCATCCCCGAACTCTTACCAGCGCTCCGCATACAGCAATCCAAAATGGTATGAGACGCCCATTCGCGGGATGCACCGCTGGCGGCGGCCTATCGGCTGTTGGTTATGTTCACATCAGAGGAGGCCCTCGATCGGGCGGATAACGATGCGCCGGTTGGCAATATCGAGGGTGACGATGAAGTCGCGGACCATTGGCACGAGCGCGTCGGCGAGGTCAGGACGGGCGATGACCAGCACCTCGCCGGCGCCGGTTTCAAGGACTTCCCGCACCTGACCGATGATCTGGCCATCCTCGGTGGTGGCGCTGAGGCCGATCAACTGGTGCAGGAAATACTCGTCTTCAGCCAGGGGGGCCGCCTCGCTGGCGCGGATGTAGATCTCGACGCCGCGCAGCGCATCGGCCGCCTCGCGGCTGGTGATTTCGCGCAGTGTGACCACCAGCATCCCGGGTTTGTGCTCAATCACCCCGGTCAGCGTCAGAGGCGTGCGCTCGTCGCCGAGATAGACCGTGCGCACGGAGCGGCTGAGATGGTCAGGCCGATCAGTATAGGACTTCACTTTGATCTGCCCGCGCACGCCGAAGGGAGCGGTAATCTGGCCGATCAGCAGAAACTCGTCAAGATTGGTCATAGTAACAAATAATGGAGGGGACTCACCCCTCCACCCTTGACCCTGCCGCGAGGGGCTGAGAGGACCTGCTCTCCTGGAAGCGGCCTTATCGGCCCCGTGCGACGTAGTGCGCCAATCACTCAATATCAACGTGGACCCGTTTATTCTGGCGCGCGGCGGCAACGCCCATCAAGTCACGGATGGCTTTGGCCACCCGCCCGCTGCGGCCGATCACCTTGCCGGTCTCGTCCGGGGCGACGGAGAGTTCGTAGGTGACGGTAAAGCGACCCACTCGTTCCTTGATACGCACGGCCTCGTGGTTATCCACAAGGTTCAGGGCGATATACTCGAGCAGCGCTTTCATAGGGTATCGTGCACGTTCAGCGGAGCCCATAGAGTGCCACTGGCATTACAGGCGCCGATCACGCCTCGGCCGGGGCTGGTATCAGGCGGCCCTGCTCATCGAGCACATTGACGCGCTGGAGCAGCTTGACCACGATGTCCGTAGGTTGGGCGCCGACGCTGAGCCAGTAACGGGCGCGATCGGCCTTGATTTCCAGCACCTTGGGCTGGCGGATCGGGTTATAGTGGCCGATAATCTCGATAAACTTGCCGTCGCGAGGCGAGCGCGAGTCGGCGACGACCACGCGGTAGCTGGGCTGCTTGGTCTTGCCGGTGCGGCGAAGACGGATCTTTACCATACGTGTATAGTTCCTCCCGTAGACAGATCGATATTGGGACTTTCGGCAGGTTGGGGAAGCCAGGATTCCCCGCGCCCCGGTCATGGCGCAACTTCGAGGGGCGCGCCTGCAGATATCTGATCGCTGATTATACCATACTTGCCGTGCCTGGCGGAAATGCCCCAGAGCTGATGCAAGTCCGCCTCCGGCGGCAGGATCGGGGCGGCTATGCCGCCCGATACGGTCATTTTTGGTTGATTTTGGCGGCTACGCCGCCAAAACCATCGAAGAAACCGGGGTTCGGTGCAAGCTCCAAGTACGTTGGACAGCCCTGAGGGCCTGGGCGAGGCCAATCCAGATGCAGCTCTGCGGTGCAGCCGGGGCAGCCAGGTTGCCCAACAGGGTGAACAACCTGGAGTCTGGAGGGTTGCCCCGCGCGGTCACTTCAGCATACGCATCAATTCGTTAATATCAAGGCCGTCGGGGCCGCGCCCGCCGCGCCCGCCGCGGCGCCCGCCGCGGCCCTGGTCGCTGGCGATCTGCTTCATCAAACGCTGCATCTGCTGGAACTGCTTGACCAGCGCGGCCACTTCGCGCTCAGAGGTGCCGCTGCCGCGGGCAATTCGCGCGCGACGGCTGCCCTTGATCACCTCGGGGTTGCGGCGCTCATAGGGGGTCATCGAGAAGATCATGGCTTCGATGCGCTTCAGCTGGCGCTCATCAACCAGTTCTTCCTGGCGGGCTAGCTGGCCCAGGCCGGGGATGAGCTTGAGCAGTTCCTGCAGCGGGCCGAGCTTGCGCATTTGCTGCATAGAGGTCAGGAAGTCCTCGAAGTCGAACTTGCCCTTGCGCAGCTTCTTTTCCATTGCGCGGGCCTGTTCGGCGTCGTACATCTGCTCGGCCTTCTCGATGAGCGAGAGCACATCGCCCATGCCGAGGATGCGCGAGGCCAGCCGGTCAGGGTAGAACGGCTCCAGCGTATGGGCGTCTACCTTTTCGCCGGTGGACAGAAACTTGATCGGTACGCCGGTAACGGCGCGGACCGAGAGCGCCGCGCCGCCACGGGCATCGCCGTCCATCTTCGTCATCACCAGGCCGGTCAGGTTCACGCGCGCGTTAAAGGCCTCGGCGACCCGCACCGCTTCCTGGCCGGTCATAGCGTCAACGACCAGCAGTCGCTCGGTGGGATGCACTCGCGCGTCAATCTCGGCGAGTTCCTGCATCAACGGCTCGTCAATCTGCAGGCGGCCCGCGGTGTCAATAATCACCACGTTGACCAGATCGCGCCGGGCCTGTTCCACGGCGCGGGCGGCGATATCCGGCGGACGCGCGGACGCGCCCTCGCTGTAGACCGGCACGTTCAACTGCTTGCCGAGGGTCTCCAACTGAGTGATGGCGGCGGGACGGTACACGTCGCAGGCGGCGAGCAGCACGCGGCGCCCCTTCTTGCGCAGATGCAGGGCCAGTTTGGCGGCCAGGGTCGTTTTGCCGGTGCCCTGAAGCCCGACAAGCATAATCACAGTCGGGCCAGGCCGGGCTTCCTGCAGCGGCGCATTTTCAACCCCCAGCAGGTTGATCAGTTCGTTGTGAACGATCTTCACCACCTGCTGATGGGGCGTCAGGCTTTTCGTGACCTCTTCGCCAATGGCCTGTTCGGTGACGCGGGCGACGAAATCTTTAACAACCTTATAGTTCACGTCGGCTTCAAGCAGGGCCAGGCGGACTGACTTCATCGCCTCGCGGACGTCATTCTCATCAAGGCGGCCCTTGCTGCCGAGTTTTTGAAACACCGCCTGGAGGCGGTCGGAAAGGCTTTCAAACATTGGCGTTCACTTTGTGCTGGCGGGGCTCAGATCCCATGCGGCGTTGCCGTGGCTAGACGGCGGCCGGTCACAAAACGATTGGAAGAAAAAAAGGATTCTTGGCGAGCAAGAACGCTCTGGAAATTGCTGCAGGATGATTACCGTCACATTGTAGCCGCTTGACAGGAGGGAGTCAACTCAGGCCGAAAAGCGCCGCCTCGGGTTTGCCGCAGAGGGCGCGGCGGAGCGCGGACGGTAGGCCGCAGGCGTCTGGGTTCAGATTTCCCGCAGAGCGCGCGGAAGCGCGGAGAGGCTAGCTTTTTGAGGCCCTCCGCGCCCGCTGCGGTGCGAACGTTTTCGGTAGATGTGAACGCTATCCCGCGCTCGCCAGCCGCAGGCGCAAGTTCAGCGGTCCCGATTCTCCCCATAAGCGGGTCATCGTCGGCACGGGGTTTCTGGTATAATCCTGGAGAGTATCAACCGACCAACGACAAATATGACGCAAGATACGCGGTCTTCTGGCGTGACTGTAACTATGCCTGATCGAGATGGCGCCCCCCGCTCTGGCGCAACGCCGTCGTTTCACGCGCGCAAGCGATTTTTGCGCGTTTCCGCATACTTCCTTCGGGTCGTCATTCATGTTTTTGTCTGGGACATTTTTCTGGGCCAGATTGGTGTACTGCGCTGGCTGGTACGGCGCAGCGCCAACCGCCGCTGGCGGCGTCTGGCCCGTGATTTTCGCAAGCTGGCCATAGAACTGGGCGGGATGCAGATCAAGCTCGGCCAGTTTCTCTCCTCGCGCGCCGATGTTGTGCCGGAAGTGGTGCGCCGGGAGCTGGCCGGGCTGCAGGACGAGGTGCCGCCGGCGCCGGCCAGTCACGTGCTGCAGGTGATTATCGAAGAACTCGGCGCGCCGCCAAGCGAGTTGTTCCTGCGCTTTGAGGAGGAGACCGTTGCCGCCGCTTCGCTTGGCCAGGTGCACTTCGCTACCCTTCATGACGGGCGCGACGTAGCCATCAAGGTGCAACGCCCCTTCATCGAACAGATCATCAAGGTGGATCTGAGCGCGGTCTCCTGGGTTATCCGGCTCATCAAGAACTACCCCCCGATCCGCCGTCGCGCCGACCTGGAGGCGCTCCTGGCCGAGTTCTCCAGAGTCCTGATGCTCGAACTGGACTATGTGGAAGAAGGGCGTAACGCGGCCACGTTCCGCAAGAACTTCGCCGGGGTCTACGGGATCTATTTTCCCGAGCCGATCCTGGAACTGACCACCAGGCGCGTGCTGGTGATGGAACGCATCAGCGGCATCAAGATCACCGATCTGCGAACGCTGGACGCGCTGGGGGTCAGCCGGGTGGAACTGGCTGCGCGGCTGAACAACTGCTATTTGAAGCAGTTTTTCATTGATGGCTTCTTTCATGCCGATCCCCATCCAGGGAACCTGTTCGTGCGCGTGGATCCCGAACTGCCAGTCAACTACGGCGTCTTTACCAACGGCAAGTCCCCGGCGAACGTCCCCAACGGGAACGGCGTGCTCCCTGACGGGCACCTCTTTGGCGATGCCGAGGCGCATGCCGCGGCGCCAGGGCGGCCCTTCACTCTGATCTTTGTGGATTTTGGCATGGTCGGTGCGCTGCCGCCGCAGACGATGGACATCGTGCGCAGCGGGGTGCTGGGCCTGGCGATGAATGACGCCGAGCGGATCGTTGACGCGCTGGATCGATTGAACATGATCCTCCCCGGCGCTGATCGCCGCCAGATTGTCCAGGCCATGCAGATTATGCTGCGCCACTCCTACAATCGCACCATGCGTGAGATGACCAGTATTGATGTCGAGGCGATCTTCGATGAAACCAAGGATATTCTCTACGATCTGCCCTTCCAGATCCCGCAGGATCTGCTGTACTTCGGGCGGGCCCTGAGCATGGTCGCCGGTCTGGCGACGGAGATCTGCCCGGACATCAACCTGTTCCACGAGTTGCGCCCCTTCGCGCAGATGTTGCTGGAGCGCGAACGGAACGGCGTCAACTGGGCCGAGCGGGCGCAGAAAGAATTGCGCGACCTGGGGCAGTTGCTTTTCTCACTGCCCCGGCAGATGGAGGCCTACTACCGTTCGGCCAATCGCGGAGAGCTTCTCCTGCGCTCGGACCTGTCGCGTCTGGAGCGCGGCATCCGCCGCGTGGAGCGTTCGAGCGACCGGCTCGCCGGGGGGATGCTGGCGACGGGGCTGTTCCTCGGCGGCGTACAGTTGCGCACCCGTGGCTTCGAGAAGGAGGCGAGCCGCGCGTGGATGGCGGCGGCGGCGGCGATTGTCTGGGCGCTCTGGCCCCGCGGGGAAAGGTAATGCGATTTTGGGTTTTGGATTTTCGATTGCCGGATAGGTGAAGCTGGCGGTTATGCGCGTGCCGGGTATTGCGCAGGGACCGGCATAAGGGGGAACGCCCTCTCCGTCCAGGTCTTGTGGATTCTGAAAGCGGCAGGATGGACATCCTCGCACCATTCCCCCGGCGCTGGCGGGCAGTGGTGACGCTTCTCGCGCGGGCGGCGCTGCTGCTGCTGCTGCTGGTCGCGGCGCTCGTCCTGGCGCTGCGTCCTGACCATCGCGACGGGTTGCGGTCCGCCGACCGGCTCTTCGCTGCGGGGCGCTACCATGAGGCGCTGGCGATCCTGACTCCGCTGGCGCCGGCGTTGCCCGAGGCGCAGGCGCGCCTGGGGATGCTGCGGGCGCTGCGCGGCGAGCACGCCGCCGCCGAGCGCCAGTTGCGCGCGGCAATGTTGCGCGGCCTGGGGCCGGTGGATTATCAGCGCGCCTTGCTCTACCTGGGGCGGGCGCTCGCCGACGCCGGGCGGAGCGATCTGGCGGCGCGCACCTGGGCGCTGGCGGAGGATTGCCGCTCAGCCGAGGCGTGCGCCTATCGCGCCCCGGCGCGCCTGCTGGCCGCCGACGAAGCCTTGCGGCGAGGCGAGTACCTGCTGGCGATGGCCGGGATGCAGGCAGCCCTGGCGGAGCCGCTGCCGCCGGCCTGGGCCGAAGCCGCCCGCTTTCGCCTGGCTGCGTTGCGCGCGGGCAGCGCTCCCGAAGTTGCGCGCCAGGATCTGACCCTGGCCGTTCCCCTGGCGCGCAACGACCCGCTGATCAGCCCCTTGCTGCCCGTGACGGGTGACGGTCCGCGTCGACTCCGGGCCGCGCTTGACGCGTCGCCAGCCGGGCGGCCCCAGCTCCTGGGCATGTTTTACCTGCACCTGGGTCTGTATGGTCTGGCCGAGGAGCAGTTTACGCGCGTTGATCCGCATGGCCCCGATGCTCTCGGCGCTGCGGCCTACGCCGCCTATACACGATGGCGCGCTGGCGATGCCAGCGGTGGCCTGAAACGGCTGCAAGCCCTGGTCGAGGCGCACCCTGATGACCCGCGAGCGCGCACGCTGCTGGCGCTGACCTATCTGACGAATAACGCCAGCGATGCAGCGCACGATGAACTTGACGCCGTTGCGCGTCTGCGCCCCGATGATCCGGGCGTGGCGCTGGCCTGGGCCAGTTGGTATGCCGCGCGTCGCGAATATGATCAGGCCAGCCGGGCCTACCGGCGCGCGGTGGCCCTGGCCCCGCAGGCTGACCAGGGCCGCTATGCGCTGCTGGCGGCGAAGTTTCACCTCGCCACCACCTTTGAACTGTGTGAAACGGGGTTGTCGTTCGCCGAAACGGCTGCAACCAGGTCAGCCGGCAATCCAGAGGCCCTGACCGTGCTGGCCGCCCATCGCTACCACTGTGGCCAGTTCGCGAGCGCGGCGGAAGCCGCCCGCGCGGCCCAGCAAACCGGCGGCGGCCCCGCCGCGTTGTATTACCTCGGAGCAGCACTGGCGAACCTCGGCGACGCGGAGAACGCGCGCACCGCGCTTATCCGCGCTGCCGATCTGGCGCCTGCCTCTGACTGGCGCCGGAGAGCGGAACTGGCGCTGGGCATGTTGCCGCTCTACGCCTCTTCAAAGTAACCATGCAGCCGGCGACCCAGCAGCGGGTCGCGCAACTTCTTGAGGGCCTCGCTCTCAAGTTGCCGCACGCGCTCGCGGGTCAGGTTGAGGCGCTGGCCGATCTGCTCAAGGGTCAGCGCCGGCTCGCCGTGCAGCCCGTAGCGCAGGCAGAGGATGTGGCGCTCGCGAGGCGTCAGGTGCGACATCGCCTCGCTCAGATCGTCGCGCAGCAACGTGTGCGACACCTCATCGAGCGGGGAGGGCTGCAGCGGATCGGAGATCACCTCAGCCAGCGTGCCGGTGCCGTCCTCGGTGTGCGCTTCGTCAAGCGACGCCGGGGTCAGCGCGGCCTGCTCGGCGCGCGTCACCTGCTCAGGGGTGAGGCCAGCCTCGCTGGCGACCTCTTCCGGCGTCGGTTCGCGGTCGAGACGCTGGATCAACTGCTGGCGCACGCGAGCGAGCCGCGAGAGCCGCTCGCCCAGATGCACCGGCAGACGCACCGTGCGCCCGTGATCGGCGATAGCCCGCCCAACGCTCTGGCGGATCCAGTAGGTGGCGTAGGTTGAGAACTTCAGGCCACGGCTGGGATCGAACTTATCTACGGCGCGCATCAAACCCAGGCTGCCCTCCTGGATCAGATCCAGCAGGCTCAGCCCGTGCCCCTGGTAGCGACGCGCGATGCTAACCACCAGGCGCAGGTTAGAATTGATCAACTGAGCTCGCGCCCGCTCGCCCGCGGCGACCTGCTGCTCCAGACGCCGGCGCTCGGCGACGGGCAGGTGTGGCTCGGCTGCGAGACGGTTGGCCGCTTCCAGGCCCTCGGCCATCGCGCGGGCCAGGGCCTGTTCCTGATCAAAGGTCAAGAGCGGCTCGTCACCGATCTCGTTGAGATATAGAATGATTGAGTCGGTAGCACCGGGGCTGATAACCGCCGGATTGGTCATGGGTCGCTCCCCTTTCAGGTTCGTTGTTCGGGCTGCGACCGAACCAGACGAACGAGTTGCTTGTCCCGTTAACAGAGGTGATCCTCGTGGGGACGAGAGCCAGCGGGAGTCGGGGTGCTCCCGGGGGACGTCAGAAGGGTAGTATAGACCAGAGGGCTAAGAATGGGGTTAGGTCTGGATGAGAAGAGGATGAGAGAAGGAACGCTGCGGATTTTGGATTGTGCCCCTCGCGGGTAGGGGCGGTTCGCGCATCGTCCTTGCCGCTCAGGCCGGGGAGAGGTCGCGCTTCTTCTTTTCGCGACGCCGTTCGTCGGCGCTGAGCAGCTTTTTCCGCAGTCGCCAGCCCTTAGGGGTGACCTCGACCAGTTCGTCGTCGCCGATATACTCGATGGCGTCGTCAAGGGAGAGGGTGCGCGGGGCCTCAAGGCGGATATTCTCGGCGCCCCTGTTATTGCGCATGTTGGTGAGGTGCTTTTCCTTGCAGACGTTGACCTCGAGGTCTACGTCGCGGATATGCTGGCCGACCACCATGCCCGCATACACTTCCTGGCCGGGGGTAACGAAGAAGACGCCGCGATCCTGTACCTGGTTGATGCCGTAGGTGGTGACGACGCCACTTTCGGAGGCGATGAGCGAGCCATTTTCACGCGCGGCGATCTCACCCCTGAAGGGCGCGTAGCCGTAAAACAGACTATTGAGCACGCCGGTGCCGCGAGTGGCGCTGAGAAAAAGCTGGCGGAAGCCGAGCAAACCGCGGGTCGGCACGAGATAGACATAATGCACGCTGCCATCATCACGGACGTGCATATCGCGCATCTCGCCCTGGCGTTTGCCGAGCAGTTCGACCACCACGCCCTGGTAATCAGCGGCCACCTCGATTTCAACCAGTTCAATCGGTTCCAGGCGATTCCCGTGCTCGTCCTCATGGAGTATCACTTCAGGGCGAGAGACCTGGAACTCGTAGCCTTCGCGGCGCATAGTTTCGATCAGAATGCCGAGGTGTAGTTCGCCACGTCCGGCGACCAGAAAGACATCGGGGCTCTCGGTGTCTTCGACCCGCAGGGCCACATCGCGTTCGGTCTCCTGGTAGAGGCGTTCGCGGAGCTTGCGCGAGGTGACGAAAGTTCCTTCACGACCGGCGAAGGGGCTGGTATTGACGCCGAAGGTCATGCGCACCGTCGGCTCCTCGACCTTAATAGGGGGAAGAGCTTCGGGCTGGAGCGCGTCGGCGATGGTATCGCCGATGCTGGCGTCGCCGATCCCGGCAAGGGCGATAATATCGCCGGCCTGGGCCAGCTCAACCTCCTGACGTTCCAGGCCGTTGTAGACGAACAGTTGGCTGAGGCGCGCGGGATGGATCGCACCGTGGCGATCGATGCGCACGAGGGCCTGCCCCTTGCTGAGCGTGCCGCGACTGAGCCGGCCCGTAACTATTTTGCCTTTGTAATCGTCATAGACGCTGGTGGTCACAAGGAACTGGACCGGGGCGTTCACATCAACCTCAGGGGGCGGGATGCGGTCAAGGATGGCCTCAAAGAGCGGTTCGAGGGAGTCGTGCAGCTTGAGCGGCGAGCGGCCGGCGTGACCGGCCAGGGCATTGGTGAAGATGGTGGCGAATTCGGCCTGTTCATCGCTGGCGCCGAGATCGACAAACAGGTCGAAGGTTTCATTGATGACCCAGTTGGGACGCGCCTGGGGCCGGTCAATCTTGTTGACCACCACAATGGCGCGGTGGCCGGCCTGCAGGGCCTTGCGGAGCACGAACTTTGTCTGCGGCATAGGGCCGTCAACGGCGTCAACCAGAAGCAGGACGCCGTCAACCATATTCATCACCCGTTCCACCTCGCCGCCGAAATCGGCGTGGCCGGGCGTATCTACAATGTTGATCTTCGTGCCCCGGTAGGTAACGGCGGTCGTTTTGGAGAGAATGGTAATCCCGCGCTCTCGTTCGAGGGCGTTGGAGTCAAGCACCCGTTCCTCAACGGCCTGATTCTCGCGGAAGACGCGGCTCTGCTTGAGCATGGCGTCAACCAGGGTGGTTTTGCCGTGATCGACGTGGGCAATAATAGCGATGTTGCGAAGATCGTGACGCAGCATACGTCCTCAGCGCCAGCGATGGCGACACATAGAGACGCTCAGGCGCCTGGCGCGGCAGACCTGAGCGTTTGCTCACTCTGCATTCTACCACAGGTCAACGGGGGCTGCGGACCTTCTCTCAACCCGACTGCGCCCCGTTGGCGCGCGGCGCAGCCGCAGGGAGCACAGACGAGTGTGCTACACTAAAATCATGAAGGCAAAGGCATCGCCCCAACGGAGGATTATCACCACAATGGCTCTGCCTTATCCGTTTGCCGTGCAGAGCGTGGTGACGCTGGCGCTGCTTGGCGCGCCCCTAAGCGCCCTCGGGCAGAGTTATGCCGCCTGGCGGCTGGTGACGCTGGCAGGGCTGTGCGGCGTCTGCCTGATCGCGGTGACCTTCGTTCCGGCGCGACGGTTGCCCCGCTGGGGACAGGTGCTCTTCTTGCTCGGGCAGGTGGCGCTGACGGCCCTGGCACAGGCGCTGGCGCCCGCGCCGCTGCTCGATTATGTGTATCTGGCGCTGGTGCTCCAGGCTATCGCCCTGTTTCCGGCGTGGCTATGGATTACCTTCGCGGTGGGAGCCTATGCGGTCTGGAGCGGGATGCTGCTGGTGGCCACGGCGAACCTGATAGACTGGCTACAGGGCAACCTGGCGCTGGCCTTTCCAGCCACCTGCGCGATCATCGCGGCGCTCTTCTACCTGCGCCAGCAGCGCCGGAGCGAGCAGGTGCAGCACATGTTACAGCAGGTGCAGCAGCGCTACGATGCGCTGGCCGCGGGCCTGCGGGAGATGCAGCAACGCATCATGCTGGAGGAGCGCCACCGGCTCGCGCAGACGATCATTGATGAAGTGCAGACGGCCCTCGCCCGCACTGAGCAGAGTGTGGCGGCGGCGCTGGCGCAGGCGCAGAGCAACCTCTCACGGGTTGAGGCGGCAGTGAGCCAGACGCGGGCCGCCGCCGCCAGCGCGCTGGAACGCCTGCGAGCCACGGTGGCGACGTTGCGCCAGGGCGCGGCCGAGCCGCCTGCCGGCGTCCCGTCGCTGGAGCATGTTCTTCCGTCTGATGAACCGGTGATCGCGCGGCCGCTGAACCGGGTGCTCACGTGGGTGTTGCCGGGGGTCTTTCTGGCTCTGACGATCAGCTCCGCCGCGCTGGAACGGCCACTGGCGCCGGGATCATTCAAGATGCTTCTGGTATGGGCGGCGGTATTGATGCTCGCCTACGTGACCACCCAGCGCATCACGCATCTGTGGCTGATCCAGGTGGGTCTGGCGGCGCAGTCGGTGGCCATCCTGGCGCTGGCGCAACTTGCCCACACCCTCACACCCTTGCTGGGACTCTTGCTGGTGCTCTGGCAGGTGGCGGTGCGGCTGCCGGTGCGCCAGATCGTGCTGCACCTGGCGGCCTTGCTGGTGGGGATCACCACGCTTGCAGCATACTGGGGACCGGAGCGGTTCGATCATAACGCCCTGCTGATCGGTGCGGTGACGGCGGCGGCGGTCGGCGGACCGTTGCTGCTGGCCCGCCGGCAACTCGAGCGGCGCAAGCAGGCGGAGTTGCGTCTGGCGCTGTTGAGCGCGGAAATTGAGCAGCAGATGGCCGAGGCGCGTATGCTGGCGGTGGCGGCTGAGCGAGCGCGACTGGCCCGTGAGGTGCATGATGATCTGGGATCGCGGCTGGTGATGGTGCATTTGCACCTGCAACTGGCCGAGGATCTGGCAGCCGAAGACGCCGAAGCGGCCCTGGAACAGGTGCGCGAGAGCCGCGAACAGTTACGTCTGGCCTGGCGCAGCATGCTGGCCGTGGCCGATGCCGAACTGCCGGTGCGAGGCAAGGAGCTGCCGCAGGCGCTGGGGGAACTGGCAGCGTCGGCGGTGGCGCCGCCGCAGGTGACGCTGATGCTCGACAGTGAGCTTGAGAACCTGCCGGACGCGCTGGCCTGCACCGTTTACCGCGCGGTGCAGGAGGGCGTGACCAACGCTCGCAAGCACAGCCGCGCCACCCGGATCGAGGCGCAGGTTGTGATCCAGGGAGGCTATATCACGGTCACGGTCACGAATGACGACTCTGGCGACGCGGCGCCCCCGGCGTTTCGACCGGGATCGGGCGAGCGTTTCGGGTTGGTGGGCCTGCGTGAGCGGGCCGAGGCCCTCAACGGCGGGATGGAGGCCGGACCGTTGCCCGGCGGCGGATGGCGCTTACGGGTGGTGTTGCCGACCGAAGGCGTATGAGTCTTTCCACAGAGGGCCGCGACGAGGTGCCAACGATGAGCGAGAAGATCCGCGTATTGATTGTGGATGATCAGACTTTGATCCGCACGGGAATTGCTACGCTGCTGGCGCGCAAACCCGGCATCGAGGTGGTGGGCCAGGCCAGCAATGGGCAGGAAGCCCTGGAGCTTGTCGCCGCACTCGACCCTGACGTGGTGCTGATGGACGTGCTGATGCCGGTGATGGACGGCGTGGAGGCCACCCGGCGGCTGGCGGAACGGGGATCGCGCCCGGCGGTGATCATTTTGACGACCTTTCGTGACGATGCGTATGTCTTTCGGGGGCTTGCGGCAGGTGCGCGGGGCTACCTGTTGAAGGATGTGGATCACAAAGCCCTTGCTGATGCGGTGCGCACCGTCGCTGCCGGCGGCGCGCTGCTGGCGCCGGAGATCACCGCTCAGATGCTGCCCCATCTGGGGCGGCTGGCGCACGAGGTGGAAGGGAGCAAGCCTGCCGCGATGCCGGCGCCTGCAGAGCGCCTGGCCTTCCTCACCGAACGCGAACGGGACATTCTCGCCCTGCTGGCGCGGGGGCGCACCAACCAGGAGATCAGCGAGACCTTGCTGATCAGCATCGGCACGGTGAAGAATCACATCAGCAACATCCTCGGCAAACTTGGCGTCCGTGACCGCACCCAGGCGGCTCTCTGGGCGCAGCAGCACGGGTTGGGGTAAGCTCCGGTTCAACGGCGCTTCAGAGGTGCGGGGAAACCGGGTTTCTCCGCACCCCCGCTCGGTCTTGTCCCGTGACCCCCGTCATAGGCCCCTGGTTAGGTGTGCACAACGTCACAAAGTAGGTCAATGGTGACGAATGACTGGACTGGACGCACTTACGCGACGCGAGAGCGCGAGCTACACTGGGATGCAGTGGCCGCGGAAGGATACGCGGCCAGATGTCATTATTAAGGAGATACCAGATGGCCCGCGTCGCACCCTCCGCTCCGGTCGAACCCCAACTTGAGAAGAGTCTTGGCGAGAAAATTAGCGTCTTGATCGTGGTCGTACTACCGTTTCTGGCCACAATCTATGCCGTGGTGATGCTGTGGAACCGCGCTGTTGACTGGCTGGACGTAACGCTGATGCTGGTGTTTTACGCCGTCTCCGGTCTGGGGATCACGGTCGGTTACCACCGGATGCTGACCCACAAGAGTTTTGAGACCCACTCGTGGCTAAAGCGCCTGTTCCTGATCATGGGCAGCATGGCCTTTGAGGGCAGCCCGATCGCCTGGGCCTCGACGCATATTCAGCACCACGCCCACTCCGATGGCGAAGACGATCCTCACAGCCCGCTGGAGGGCCTGTGGCACGCGCATATGGGCTGGCTGTTCCACCACAAAGAGAACGTGGACGTGTACGGCACCTGGTTGAAGCGCGACCCTGACGTTGTCTGGGCCTCGCGCACCTGGCTGTTGTGGGCCGGATTGGGGCTGCTCATCCCCTTCCTGATCGCCGGCTGGAGCGGGCTGATCTGGGGGGGGCTGGTGCGGGTCTTTCTCACCCACCACGTGACCTGGAGCGTCAACTCGATCTGCCACACCTTTGGCGGGCGCGATTATCAGACGCGCGACGCGAGCCGCAACAACTTTGTCGTCGGTCTGCTGGCGTTCGGCGAGGGCTGGCACAACAATCACCACGCCTTCCCTCGCTCGGCCTTCCATGGCCTGCGCTGGTGGCAGATTGACATCTCGGGCTACGTGATCCGCGGCCTGGAGGCGGCGGGTCTGGCCTGGGACGTCTACCGGGTGAAGGAGGTCGATCTGCGCAAGCGGGTGATCCCCGCGAGCGCCGAGGGGATGGGCGATTAGCACGGCGTCTGCGTTTCATTGCCAGATTTGGGCCGAAGCACTGGCTGTGCCAGTGCTTCGAGCTTACCGTCGCATGCCCCGCCCGGTGTTAATTCCCGGTTGACGGCGGGCGCGGAAGGGGGTATTATAGCGAATAATCCCGAGAGAAGAACCGCCGTAGTCGTGGCAGCGCCGCCCGCTCAGCTCTCTCCGATGTCTGGCTTCAGATTCGGTAGAAAGCCCTAGCACTGCACATCTATGCTCACCGAGCACCGCGCGCGCGCGAACGGCCATTCGCTCTTCGCCACCTACGATCTCGGCCCCGCCTACGACGAGATGTTTGACGAGGCGGGTGAACCACGCCCCCACTACCGGCTCCTGTACCAGCGCCTGCAGGAACTCTCCCCGCGCGACCTCCAGCAGCGGCAAAGCTACGCCGATCTCACCTTTCTCAATCAGGGCATCACCTTCACCGTCTACGGCGACGAGCAGGGCGTCGAGCGCATCTTTCCCTATGACCTGCTGCCGCGGATCGTGACCCACGACGAATGGGCGGTGATTGAGGCGGGGCTGAAACAGCGCATCCGCGCGCTGAACATGTTCTTGCACGACATTTACCATCAGGCGCGCATTCTGGCCGATAAGATCATTCCGCGCGAACTGGTGTACACCTGCCCGCACTTCCGCCGCGAGATGCGGAACGTCGCGGTGCCGCAAGGGGTGTATATCTCGATTACCGGTACGGACCTGGTGCGTCTGCCATCGGGCGAGTTCGTGGTGCTGGAGGATAACCTGCGCGTGCCCAGCGGGGTGAGCTACATGCTCACCAATCGGGCAGTGATGAAACGGGCCTTTCCGGGGTTGTTTGCCAATTATGGCGTGCGTTCGATAGACCACTACGGCCATGCGCTGCTCACGACCCTGCGCGCGCTGGCGTCCCCGCATCGGCCCGAGCCGACCATTGTGCTGTTAACACCGGGGGTGTACAACTCGGCTTACTTTGAGCATACCTTCCTCGCCCGGCTCATGGGGGTGGAACTGGTCGAGGGCCGTGACCTGCTGGTGCACGACAACGTCGTGTACATGCGCACGACAGCCGGCCTGCGGCGGGTGGATGTGATTTACCGGCGGGTGGATGACGATTTTATTGATCCCCTGGCCTTCCGCGCCGATTCGATCCTCGGTGCGGCGGGGCTGTTCAACGCCTTCCGCGCTGGAAATGTCAGCCTGGCGAATGTTGTGGGCACCGGCGTGGCCGACGATAAGGCGATCTACGCCTATGTGCCGAAGATGATCAAATACTATCTGAGCGAAGAGCCGATCCTCTCAAATGTCGAGACCTATCTCTGCAATGATCCGGGGGAACGGGCCTACGTGCTCGAGCATCTGGATGAACTGGTAGTGAAGGCAGTGGGTGAGTCGGGGGGCTATGGGATGCTCATCGGCCCCCACAGCACTGCTGAGGAGCGCGAGCGCTTCAGGCGCCTGATCGAGGCCAATCCGCGCAATTATATCGCCCAGCCCACGCTACAATTCTCGCGCGCTCCCTGCTTTGTTGATGGCCGGGTCGAGCCGCGCCATGTCGATCTCCGCCCCTACATCCTCAACAGCGGCGACCAGATTACGATTGTGCCGGGGGGCCTTACCCGTGTGGCGTTGCGCAAAGGCTCCCTGGTGGTCAACTCGTCGCAGGGCGGAGGCAGCAAGGATACGTGGGTTCTGTTCGAGTGACGGGCCGTTCCTGGATTGGCTGGAGAGTCAGCTATCGTTCACGCCTGCTTGCCACTGAGCGCCTCACTCTTTACAGTGATTGTGGAGGTGTGGAGGTGTAGAGATGTGAAGTGTGGAGAAACCGGAATCCTGAATGGCTGACCCTGCACCTCGTTACGTTAGCATGATATGCTCTCACGCGTAGCTGATGGCCTCTACTGGATGAGTCGCTACCTGGAACGAGCCGAACATACGGCGCGACTGATCGGTGTCGGGTTGAACCTGATGCTCGATCAAACCCCCGAATCGGTCGAGCCGCGCTGGAGACGGCTGCTGGCCGCCCTGCGCACCGACACGCCCCCCCAGGGCCTCGCTGACGCCTATGCCATCACCCGGACTTTAACCTTCGATCCCGAAAATCCCAATGCCATCGTCAATTGCATCGCGCTGGCCCGTGAGAACGCCCGGCAGGTGCGCCAGCAGATCAGTTCGGAGATGTGGGAGCAGGTCAACCGCCTGTACCTCTCTGTGCGCGCGGCAACCCCGGAGCAGGTCTGGCAGGGAGAGCCGATTGAGTTCTATCAGGCGATCAAAGAAGGCGCGCATCTCTTTCAGGGTATCACCGACAGCACTATGAGCCACGGCGAGGGTTGGTATTTCATTCAGGTCGGCCGCTACCTGGAACGGGCCGGCGCGACAGCGCTGCTCCTCGACGTGCATTTCCGCCCCTATCTGGAGGCGCCAGATGATCCGGCGCTGATGCTGGAGTACAACGACTGGGTCGGGCTGCTCAAGTGCGCCACCGCGTTCGAGGCGTACTGCAAGGTGTATACTGCTGATGTGCAGCCTCATACAGTCGCGGAGTTTTTGTTGCTCGACGCCGAGTTTCCCCACTCGGTGCGTTTTGCCGCCGACCGGGTGCAACGCGGACTGCAAGTGATTGCGCAGAGCGCCGGCATCCGCGGCGGCGGGCGGGCCGAGCGTCTGGCGGGCCGATTGCGCGCCTCGCTCGATTATGGCCAGGTTGAGGAGATCATGGCCGATAATATGCACGCCTACCTCGATGGCATCCAACGCCAGTGTATCGCCATCCACAGCGCGATCTATCAGACCTACGTGACCTACCCCGTAGAGAAGGCCCTTGACACCTAGAGCACTGACTGGAATGCTTGATCCACTGAGGCACTGAGGCGCTGAGGCGCTGAGCCGCATGGCTCGCGGGCGCTTCTGCCGCCATCGGGGTGGATCAACCTTTTCGAGAAACGCTATAGGAGGACTCTGGATTGTGGATCGTGGATTGGGCGCGGCAGATGTGGCCGTGGTCGGTGGTCTATTGATTCCCGAACAGGTTTCCTGGAGTTGCACCAGCCATATGTATTATTCTATTCTGCATAAGACCCGTTTGCGCTACAGCGCGCCGGTGAGGGAAAGCATCACCGAGGTGCGCAAGCAGCCCCGCTCGGAAGGTTCGCAGCGCTGTCTGAGCTTTCGCCTGGTTACAAGCCCCATTGCTCGTGTGCAACATTACACCGATTGCTACGGCAATATTGTTCATCACTTCAGTATCCCTGCGCCACACCGCACCACCACCATTACCGCCGAGGCGGTGGTCATCCTCCAGCCGCCGCCATTACTTCCCGACCGGCTTGACTCCGACGCCTGGGCCGCGCTCGACGCGCTGACCGAGCGTGAGGATCTCTGGGATTTTCTGGCGCCCAGCGCTTTCGCGCATCCGACGACGCTGCTCGATGATCTGGCCCGCGAACTCGAAGTCTGCCGTCGCGATGATCCGCTCACCCTGCTGCGCGAGTTGAACGCGCGGCTCTATGACGCCTTCGCCTACGATCCGGAGCACACCGAGGTCGACTCACCGATTGATGTGGCCCTGGCCGCCCGGCGAGGGGTGTGCCAGGATTACGCGCATATCATGATCGCTCTGCTGCGTCCCCTCGGCATTCCCTGCCGGTATGTAAGCGGCTACCTCTTCCACCGGGTGGAGGATCACGACCGCTCCGCGCAGGACGCGACTCATGCCTGGGTCGAGGCGCTGCTGCCGGAACTGGGGTGGGTGGGCTTTGACCCGACAAACAACCTGATTGCCGGAGAGCGGCATATCCGCACCGCCGTGGGGCGCGACTACGCCGATGTGCCGCCAACGAAGGGGGTCTACAAGGGTCAGGCCGAGAGCGTGTTAGAAGTGGGGGTCAAAGTGGCCCCGACCGAGGCGCCCATCGCCGACGAGGAGGTGCTGCCGGTGCTGGCGGGCCACGCCGCGGCGGTCGAGGCGGATGAGTCGTTCGAGGCCCAGCAGCAGCAGCAGCAGTAGCGCAACCTTCAAGGTTGCGCCTCTACGGCCAGGGTTGCGCCTACGGCGCAGACCGGATTTTCCGCGCCTCTACCCGATGGCCGGGCCCGGACGGCTCCGGGTCTGCCGGGCGCCTAGCGAGCGTTGAGCGACCAGTCGTAGGGCTTAAAGGCCAGAGCCACCTCCGTCTGAGCGTCAATCCAGCGCCGGCGCTCGTCATCGGGGGGGAGGTGGGCGCGAATGAAGCGCAGAACGCCTTCCAGCCCGCCAAAGTCGGCCTGGTACCACTTGAAGATTGACGAGACGAGGAGCGTGCCCGTCCGAGGGTCAAGTTCGGTATCGGCGCCGACGAACGAGCGGGCAGCCAGGTCAAGCTGGGCCTCGATCCGCCTGCCGTCGTAGACGGCGATGGGCGGGCAGGAGCGACTGGCGCAGTTGAGGGCGAAGTGGATGCGCGGTTCGAGGGGGGTAATGGCCCAGGTCAGGCGCGGGTCGTCATCGGCGAACTGGGGTCCGGGAAGGAAGGGGTTGCCAGCATTGGCCCGCAGAATCCCGTGCTCGACGTCGTCGGCGCAGAGACGGTAGCCGCCAACGATGTAGGCGATACGGCGGAAAAAGCCCAGACCTCCGAGTCCTGCGCGCACACTGCGGCGCACTTCGTAAGCCACCACGCCGTCGAGGATCATACCGTTGTAGAGGTTGATCCAGAAGGCCAGCCGCGTGCCGCGGTCGGGCAGCACCGACGGGTCGAACGTGACCAGGAGGGGCGTTACCTGCTCGACATAATCGGCATAGGCCGGGCTGTCGCGCAGGGCGACGTAGTCCACGGCGAGGCCATCGTCGCTGGCGGCGGCGATCTTGAGGGCGCGCACAGCAGTGGCCAGCCGGTCAGCCAGTTCGGGGCCGACGGAGGGATGGCCGGTGGGAGGCGGCGCGTTGAGAGCTTCGCCAGGGCGAATGCCGGCGACCAGGCTCAGCGCCGCCTCGCGAAGGGCAAGCAGTTCGTTCATGTGTACCTCGGTGGCGCGATAAGGCGCGCGCAGTTCATGCCGCTCATCGTGACGCTTACGACCCCGATGCCCGGATGGGTGTCGGCGCCGACCAGGAGCAGGCCCTCTACATCGGTCTTGTGCTGAAAGCGCCGGAAGGCGAATTGATCCACCGTCATGTGCGCGCCCCAGCCGCCGCCCCACTTCGCCAGGTAGTCGGCATAGGTCAGCGGTGTGCCGACTTCGAGGTGATCAAGCGCAGCGGTGAAGCCCGGAAAGACCTCTTCGGCCATACGCAGCGCGCGGCGGCAGGCGGCATCTTTGCGCGCCGCATAGCCCTCGTCGCGCCGCCAGCTCTCGAAGGCCCCGAACTCGGGGTCGAAGTACACGACCTGCACGGCATGCTTGCCCGGCGGAGCCAGACTCGGGTCTTTGAAGGACGAGTTGCAGAAGCAGATCATGCGCATGTCGCGCACACTCGAGTAGTAGCGGTCGAGGTACAGCGTATGCGGGTCGGTGCCGGGGGGAAACACGCGAGCATCTACTCCGGCGAAGAGGGTAACGAACGAGCCGGTGTACTTGAGGCGATCAACACGAGCCAGGGTCTCGGGGCGCAGCCAGCGCCGCTCCACCAGCGGCTCAACCGGCGTGCCGGCGCGTCCAAAGGTGTTGATCACCCCGGCATTGCTGATAACCCAGCGAGCGGCGATGCGGGCGCCGTTGTCGAGTTCGACGCCGCAGGCGCGACCGTCCTCGACAATTACGCGGCGCACGCGACTGCGGTAGGCGATGCGCCCGCCGTGCTTTTCCAGGCCGCGAATGAGCACATTGGCCAGTTCGCCGCTGCCGCCCCTGGTGAACGCGCCGCCGCCCTTGTGGCGCTCAATCAGCACCAGGGCGCCCAGCACGGCGGGCGCGACGTCAATGTCGGCGTAGCAGAAGGCGACAAACTCGGCGTTAATGATCGCCCGCAGTTCAGGCGAGGCGATGTAGTGGTCAAAGAGTTCGCCGAGCGTGACGCGGCTCCAGCGGTTCAGGTCAAGCAGCCGATCAAGGGGCACGCGCCAGATCAGACGGACCAGGGACCAGGGATCGTCGAGAGGCAGATTAGGAACGCCCACAAACAGCCCGTGCAGGGCCTCCAGGTGGTGATAGAAGGCGCGGATGCCTGCAGCCTCTTCGGGGAACGCGGCGCTCAGTTGCGTAGTGTACTCCTCGATTGAACCGGCGACTCGCAGGGCGCCACGGGGATGCTTGAGGGTGTAATAACTGTCATAGTGGATCAGGTCGGGCCATTCGTCAAGCTCGGCGAATACCTCAGCATGGAAGCGCATGTTCCCGCGGGTCGGATCCATGCCGAAAAACAACTTGGGGCCGACGTCGAAGCGGTATTTTCCGCTGGGAAAAGTCTGCGCCGAGCCGCCGGGGAGGTAGTGCTGTTCAAGCACCAGCACATCTTTGCCGCGGGCGGCAAGTAAAGCCGCCGCGGTCAGGCCGCCAATGCCGGCGCCGATCACGATCACCTCGTAGGCGGCTTTCAGCGGGCTGCGATCGCGTTTCATCACTACAGGCCGGTTTTCTCTTGATAGGATTTACGATGGCGTATTGCCTGTTGGCGTTCAGAGAGAGGGCGTCTGATCAGGCTATAAAGTAAGTTTCCTGGCGTTTTCGCCCCCCTCCCAACCCCCCCCGCTGGGGGGAGGAGCCGGACGCGCTCGCGTCTGAACCTGCCCAGCATTTCCGCGCAGGCGCCGAGAGGTGGGGCCGCCTGTCATTACATGTTCGCCCCTCCATAGGTAACCGTACCACAGTCTGGTTGTACAGGCAATGGTTCGACGTAACTCATATGTAACCTTCGCTGATACCCTCGGAGTTGTAACCACCAGGGAAATGCGCGAACCGGTGTAGGTCTACATCGGAGGGCCGGAGAATACTGAGGAGGATTGGTATGGACTGGTCGAAGCAGGCGAACGATATGATCAAGACCTGGACCGGCACGCAGCAGAAGGTCTGGGAGAGCTGGATGAGCTCGATGCAGGCGATGACGACACCGCAAAGCCCTGAGGCCTGGCAGAAAACAGTGGAAACGTGGCGTGGCACAGTGCGCTACGCGATTGAGCAGCAGGTGGAGCTGACCCGTCTCTGGGCTGAGAGTGTTGCTGCGGCCTCGGTGAATATGCCGGCGATGCCAGCGATGCCATCCGTTCCAGGCGTGCCGACGACTCCGGTGGAGTGGAGCCGACAGATGTTGGAGATGACGCGGGTGTGGGCCGAAACCCAGATGCGCTTCTCGGAGAACTGGTTCGATCTGCTCAAGAAGGCTGAGCCAAGCATGTTCGCCCAGATGTGGGACATGAACCAGGCGCAGAAGATTATGGCGACCTGGCAAGAGGCCGCGCAGAAAGCCGTCGAGGCGCAGACGCAGTTCAGCCAGATGGTGATGAAGACCGCGGTCAATAGCGTGGACATTTCCAAGAAGTAGAGGCGCGGCTCCGTCGCGTCTCCCGTCCCTGCCTGCCCCCTCTCCACGTTCGAGAGGGGGCCTCGTTGTTGTGTGGAGGTGTGGAGGTGTGGAGGTGTCCGTGATACTTGATTCAGATCGAATACCTACATCTCCACATCTCTACATCTCCACACTTCTACATAACAGAGTTGCCGAGCCATGAAGAACAGCGAGTCAGGCGGGTTTGAAACATCGCGCCTGACTCGCCTATCCGCAAGTCACGCGTATCGGCCCGAGGTGATCGAACACGGCCTCAAAGGTGTCGCCGGGGGCGCAGGGAACAAGCGGAGTCAGCGAGCCGGCCAGCACTACCTGGCCGGCCCGGAGGGCGTGGCCGTGGGCGGCTATGCGGTTCGCCATCCAGGCCAGGGCGTTGGCCGGGCTGCCCAGCACGCTGGCGCCCCGGGCGCGCGCCGCTTCCTGGCCATTGCGGAACAGCACCACCTCGAGCGCGGCCAGGTCCACGTCTGTGACTGGCACAACGCGTTCGCTGAGCACATAGCGGGCCTGGAAGACATTGTCGGCGATCAGCTCGGGCATCTTCGCCGCCCAGCCAGTGGTGCGCGAGTCGACAATTTCAAACGCGGCGACCATGCCCTGCACGGCGGCCAGGGCCGCCTCGGGGGTTACGCCAGGGCCGCTCAGGTCGCGGGCGAGGACGAACGCAACTTCGCACTCCACGCGGGGGTGGATCAGCGCCGCCATAGGCAGCGTGACGCCGCTGGAGAGGCGCCGTTCGCTCAGGAGCCGCCCGTAGACCGCGTCGCGCAGCTCGAAGGTCGCCTGTGCGCCGGGGTTGGTCGCGCCGGCCTTCCAGCCGGCCAGGGTTGCGCCATTGGCCAGGTGCAGCCGCAGCAGTTCGTTCTGGATGGCGTAGGCGTCGTCTTCCGTGACGCCGGGGAAGCGTTCGCGCCACGGCGGCACAGGTGCGGCGTCGCGCTCGGCGCGCAGGTACATGCTAGCGAGTTCGACAATGGTGGATTGATCCAGGATCATACCTGTTTTCCTCCTCTCTCATTTCAACGTAAGCCCGGAACAGCCGGATGAGACCGGCCCCAGAACCGGTTAAAGCGGGCGGGGAAACCCGGTCTCCCCGCACCCCTGCCTGATGGAGGGTCGGGCGGCCCCGCCGCCGGTTGGGGCGTAGGGAAACCGCGTTTCCCCGCGCCTATGGCCGCAGGGGAACGCTGTAGCGCGCAACCCGGAGGGTTGCGCACGGAACACCAGTTTTCCTACCGATACCCTTCGGCCTGCATATTGAAGAGTCGCGCGTAGGTCCCGCCGAGGGCCAGCAGTTCATGATGGGCGCCAAGTTCGGTGATGCGGCCCCCTTCGATGACAGCGATGCGGTCGGCCATGCGCACGGTGGAGAAGCGATGGCTGATCAGGAAGGCGATGCGCCCGGCGGTAAGCTCGCGAAACCGCCGGAAGATCTCGTACTCGCGCTCGGCGTCGAGGGCCGAGGTTGGCTCGTCGAGGACCAGCACCTCGCTGTCGCGCATGAAGGCGCGGCCCAGGGCAATCTTTTGCCACTGCCCGCCTGAGAGCTCGGCGCCGTTTTCAAACCAGCGCCCCAGCATGGTGTCGTAGCCCTGCGGCAGGTGGGCGATCACCTCGTCGGCGCCGCCGCGGGCCGAGGCCGAGAGAATACGTTCTTCGTTGGCCAGTTCTTCGATCTGGCCGAAGCCGATGTTCTCGCGAGCAGTGACCTGGTAGCGCACGAAGTCCTGGAAAATCACCCCGATGCATTGCCGCAGGTCGTCCAGATCATACTCGCGCAGATCCACCCCATCGAGCAGGATGCGGCCCTCAGTAGGGTCGTAGAGGCGCGTGAGCAGCTTGATCAGGGTCGTCTTGCCCGCGCCATTGGCCCCCACCAGGGCAATCTTCTCCCCCGGAAGCACGCGCAGATTGACGTCGCGGAGGGCATACTCCTCCCGATCGGGATAGCGGAAACTGACCCCCTGGAACTCGATGCCCTGGCGAATGGGCCGCGGCGCCTTGCGCCCCCTGCCGGTGATCATCTGCGGCGCGAGGGAGAGGAAGCCGAAGAGGTTCTCCAGGAAGAGACCGCTCTCAAAGAGCTGGCCGGCATTGTGGAAAACACCCTGGAAGGCTCCCTGGCTCTGGCGGAACAGCGTCAGGTAAAAGGTCATCGCGCCGATGCTAATGGTACCAGAAACGGTCTGCCAGATGATCCAGGCGTAGGCGCCGTAGTAACTCGCTGAGGCCAGCAGCCCCCAGAGGGTGCTGATCAGCGAGCGGCGCCGCGCCAGGGCGGCATCCTCACGATAGAACTTCCAGAACAGATCCTGGTAGCGCTGGAGCAATGGCTCCCCCAGGCCGAAGAGCTTGATCTCCTTGGCGCTGCTGTCAACCGTGAGCAGATGCTCCAGGTAGGTCATCTTGCGGAACTCGGGGGCGCGCCAGGTGAGCAGGCGGAAGTGCAGGCGGCTGTAGTGGGTCTGGGCCACGAAAGAGGGCAGCGTCGCGCCGAAGAGGATCAGCGCCACCAGGGGGCTGAAGGCGATCAGCCCCACGGCAAAGGAGCCGAGGGTGATCACGTTCTGCGCCAGGTTGAAACTGGCATTGATGATGCTGATTCCGCGCCAGTTTGACTCGCGGCGAGCATTCTGCAGCTTGTCGTAGAACTGCGCGTCCTCGAAGAACTGCAAATCGAGGGCCAGCGATTTACGGATGATGGCCGTGTTGATCGTGTTGCTGAGGCGCGCGTTGAGCATATGCTCGGCCAGGGAACGGGCCTGAGTGAGCGCGGCCCCCAGGGTGAGTAGGGCGAACTCCACCAGCAGGTAGGGGAGCGCGGCGCGCAACGCGCTCATCGGAGCGACGCTGCTTGTCACGGCGACTACGACCGCGTCAATGATCAGCTTCGCCACCCATGCCTGGGAGATCGGCAACAGGCCATTCACGAGGGTAATCAGCGCCAGGATCAGGGTCGCGCTGCGGTGGGCCTGCCAGACCAGAGCGAAGGCCCGCGGGACGTTGCGGAAGGCGGCGCGCACTTCTTTCCAGCGCTCGGACCAGGGTTTGGCGGGCGCAGCGCCGCCGGAGGGCGCGCCCGTCCCGGGCGGTCCTTTGGGCCGCCCACGCCGGGTGATGATCACGCGCTCGATAGGTGCGCCATTCGGATTATGGATTGTCATTTCTCTAGTATACTTCTACTTCGGGGCGAGGAGATCCATCGAACGGTCTGGATTCAGGGTTGTGCAACGTCCCTGGGGATTACCCCAACGGCGATGGCCTTCAGGCGCCCGGCGCGCTGGCGGGTCACGACCCATGCAAACGTTGTGTTGCGCCTACCGCGAGCGACGAATGTTGCCCGGGCCGTGGGATTATATCGGGGCCGGTCGCGTAGCCGGTGGCCGTGCCAGAGGGGGTCCATTGTGAAGTGGCTGCGTTTTTTGATCATCTTTGTGCCAGTGGCCTTCGTACTCGAATTCGTGCCGGGATTGCGGAACGAATTGCTGCTGTTTATAGTATGCTGCCTGGGGCTGATTCCCCTGGCCGGCTTTCTCGGTGAAGCCACGGAAGAACTGGCGGTGCACACCGGCCCGAAGGTGGGCGGCTTGCTCAACGCGACGCTGGGGAATGCCGCAGAGTTGATTATCTCGATCGTGGCGCTCGCACAGGGGAAGATCGAGCTGGTAAAGGCCTCGATCAGCGGTTCCATCCTGGGCAACCTGCTGCTGATCCTGGGTCTGGCCCTGCTGCTTGGCGGCCTGCGCAACGGCCTCCAGCACTTCGACCGGCAGGCGGCCAGCGTGGCGGCCTCGATGATGACCCTGGCGGTGATCGGGCTGATTATTCCGACGCTATTCGAGGTGGTGCGAGAAATCCAGTTCGGCCGGCTCGATCTGCTGACTACCGACGTGAAGGATCCATCGCTGAACGCCTTGAGTCTGGGCGTAGCCGGCGTGCTGATCGTGCTCTATGTGCTCAGCCTGATCTTCACCTTCCGCCGGCCTGAACGGGGTGTGGGCGGACGTGCCACGGCAAAACTCGCTTCCCACGATGAAGAGACCCACAGGGCGAAGTGGAGCGTGCCGGTCGCCCTTGGCGTGCTGGCGATCAGCACGCTGGGCATCGTCTTTCTGAGCGAGTTCCTGGTGGGGACGGTTGAACCCTTTGCCGAGGCTCTGGGGTTGAGCGAGTTATTCATCGGGATCATCATCATTCCTCTGGTGGGCAACGTCGCCGAGCACATCGTGGCGGTGCAGATGGCGTTCAAGAACAAAATGGACCTGGCGATGACGATTGCCATGGGGTCCTCGATGCAGGTGGCGCTGCTGGTTGGGCCGCTGCTGGTCTTTGTCGGCCTCCTCGTCGGTCATACAATGACGCTCTTCTTCACGGTGCTCGAGGTGGCGGCGCTGACGCTGGCGGTGCTACTCGCGACGATCATTGCAGTGGACGGTGAGAGCAACTGGCTTGAAGGGGCGCAGTTGCTGGCGGTGTACGCGATTACCGGCCTGGGGTTCTTTTATATCACCAGGGGGGTGATCGGAGGGTGAGGGTATGGGGAACCCGGGGTTCCCCATACCCCTGCCCAGAGGGCGCTCCGGGTGAAACTTTTTCGCCGGCTCCGTCGTCATGGAGAACGGGGACGTCACGAGGGACGGGCGACCGGGGCGAGCTGCGACGTGCCGGTCGCCCGTTCCGTTTCTGAACTCACGCACACGAAAGGCAACCGCGTATGGAGGGCTTGATCGCGCTGGCGTCCGGCCTTGGGTTGGCGATGGCCTCCGGGCTGAACCCCTATCTTCCCCTGTTGACCATTGGCATCTTCGCGCGCCTGGGGTGGATTCAACTCGCCGCGCCATTCGACCTGTTAACCAACGTTTTTGTTCTCTTAATCATCGCCGCCCTGGCGGCGCTGGACTTCGTGGGCGACAAGGCACCGGTGGTGGACAGCGTGCTGCATGCCGCCGGGCTGATCATCACGCCCATCGCGGGCGCGATCCTGGCCCTGGCTAGCCAGGGCGATGTGGCGGTCGTCAATCCTGTGATCGTAGCCGTGGCTGGCCTGATCGTTGCCGGGAGCACCCATCTGACACGCAGCGCGGTACGCCCGGTAGTGACGACGGCCACCGCGGGGACGGCCAATCCCGTCCTGAGCTTTATCGAAGACGCAACCTCGCTCTTCCTGAGCATCGTAGCGATCGTGCTGCCCATTCTGGCGCTGCTGCTGGTAGTGGCGCTGGTGGTGCTGGCGGTGCAATTTTTCCGCCGCACCGCCAGAGTGTGGAACAGAGATCGCGCCTCGGTGAATGGCCGCAAGTAGGGTTGGCCCTCCCGTCCAGCAGGGGTGTGGGGGAAACCCGGTTTCCCCATGCCCCTGCCCGTGGGGAGGTTCTGCGAAGGCAAGCCCTCCCGGAGATGCCCTTCACACCTGGCGCGCCGCGCGTCCCTGCGTTGACAGCCTCTCCCTCCCCGCATACAATCGGCCCCGATGAACACCGCCGGTCAGCGTCTCCTTCTGCTGTTGCTGCTCGATCTGCTGCTGCTTGCGGCCCTGGCCGCCGTGGTCTGGGCCGATAACGCAGCCAATCGCGGCGTGACCTTCAGACCCGATCCGCGCCCCATCCCCTTCGCGGGGGGGCCGGTGCTGGGCGTAAACCTGTTCAATATCCACCTCGAACCCGATCCCGAAGCGGTACGGCGCTCCTTTGCCCTGGTCCGCGCCCTGGGGGCGCGCTATGCGCGGATGCAGGCGCCATGGGAGGATATCGAGATCCACGGTCGCGGCGACTTCGAGGATCGACGCAACCTGGCGACGGTCGGCGCGGTGTCGGCGTGGGCCAAGTACGACCGTCTGGCCGCCGAAGCCCGCGCCGCGGGCGTCGAGTTGATCTGGCGCCTGGAGCGCCCGCCTCTGTGGGCCCGCGAGCGGGCCGCTGCCTCGCCCTACTTTCAGGCCGGTCTGGAGCGCGACGCAAACTCCACCGGCCCGCCCGATGATTTCGCCGACTACGCCGCCTTTGTGCGCGCCGTGGTCGAGCGGTACGACGGCGATGGCGCGGACGACGCGCCCGGCGGCCCGGTGGTGCGCTACTTCCAACTCTGGAACGAGCCGAACCTGAAGAACGAGTGGAACTGGGAGACGCCCCGCCCCGAGGATTTCGTGGAACTGTTGCGGGCGGGCGCCACTGCTGCGCGCGCGGCCAATCCCGCCGTGGTGATCCTCTTCCCCGGTCTGGCTCCCACCGACGGGCTCGACGATCGCGCTCCGATGACCGAACTGGAGTACCTCGACCGGGTCTACAAAGCCGGCGGCGCGGCCTACTTCGATGTGATGGCCGCCCAGAATTATGGCCTCGGACAGCCTCCTGACGAGCACCGCTACGTCTTTCTGCGCGGACGGGACAACTGGAACTGGCGCCGCCCGGTTGACACGCGCAACGATGTGAGCCGGATCGTGCTGCTGCGCGAAGTGATGGAGCGCAACGGCGACGCCGGCACGGCGATCTGGGTGACCGAGTTTGGCTGGAACGCCGCCCCGGAGCATGTTCCTGCCGAGCGGCGCTACACCTGGGGCGCGCCGGTAAGCGAAGAGACCAAAGCGCGCTACCTGGTCGGCCACATGGAGCGCGCCCGCACCGAATGGCCCTGGATAGGGGTGATGAACGTCTGGATGCTGCGCTACGGCGGCTATGCCGAGCCGGACCCCGACGATCCCACGCCCTACTTCGCCCTGGTGACGCGCGACTGGCAGCCGCTGCCGGCCTTCGAGGCCCTGGCGGCCTACACCCGCGCCCCCGCCCGGGCCGGGGTTGGCGCGCATCCCTGGACCCACCCGGCGGTGGAAGCGTTGCCCGATGGCTGGCGCATCCGTTTCACCGGGGCGCGCCTTACCCTCCTCGGCAATCTGCCGACGCCGCTCGTTGCCACTCTCAACGGCGCGGGGGTGACCCTGACGCCGGGGGCGCTGGACGGGTTGCCGGCGCTGGCGACCCCGGCCCTGCCAGATGGCGAGCATACGCTGGAGGTGCGCGGGCCAGGCGCGCCGGAGCGCTTCATTGTCGAGCGAGCGCGTCCCTGGGGCTGGTTGTACGACCACGGCCCCCTGGCGCTGATCGTAGCCCTGATGGCGAGCATTGGCGCCACGCTGCGCCTGGCCTTCCCGGCGGCCGCTGACGCCCTGAGGCGACTGCGGGAGGCGCAGCGGCGCGCCGAGGGCAGCTCGCGCCTTGCCGACCGGCTCATTCAGCCCGATAGCCTGATTGTCGCCTGCATGCTGGTGGCCGCGCTGATCGCCTACCGCGCCTCGCCGCAACTGCCGCTGACCCTGGCGGGACTGGTCCTCTTCACGGCGCTGGCCCTGGCGCGCCCGGATCTCGCCCTGCTGTTGGTCCCGCTTACCCTGCCGTGCTACTTCATCCCCAAGGGCCTCTTCGACACCCGCTTCGGCATCCGCGAGAGCGGTCTGTACCTGCCCCTGCACGAAATCCTACTCCTCATTGCGGGCGCTGCCGTGGTCGTGCGCCAGGTGGGAACGTGGCCAGGGCGGCGCCCGCGTCTGGCTGGCGCTACCGCCTGGGTGGTGGAACTGGCGCCGATTGGTCTGTTTCTGGCGGCGGCCGGGTGGGGCGTGTACATCGCCGAGGCGCGTAACCTGGCTCTGCGCGAGTTCCGCTGGACGGTGCTGGAACCGTTGCTGTTCGTAGGGCTGGCCTGGCTCGCCGGGGCGCGTCTGGCCCATGGCAGCCCCGAGGTCTACTGGCGGAAGGTGCTGTGGTTCTGGCTGGCAGGTGGGGCCGTGGCGGGGCTGGTGGGGCTGTTGCAGTTCGTCGGGCTGAACCTGGCGCCGCTCTTTGGCGACAAGGCCGGCTTCGGCGAAGATCGCTTCCTGGTGGAGGGCGTGCAACGGGTGGCAGGGCTGTACGGGCATCCCAACAACCTGGGGCTGGCGATGGGACGCCACTGGCCGGTCGCGGCAGCGCTAGCCTATGGGGCCTTCTGGGGGGCGGCAAGCCGTGGCGAAGGGCTGCGCCAGGCGTTGCCGGCAGCGCTGGTGGCCGCACTGTGCGCGGGCGGCCTGCTGGTCTCCTTCTCGCGAGGGGCCTACCTGGGCGCGCTGGTGGCCGCTGCGCTCCTGGCGGCGCTGCTGCCGCCGCGCTCCTTCTGGCGCGACCGGCGCGCGCGCCTCGCGCTGGGGGCCCTTGGCGGCGCGGCGTTGCTGGCCCTGGTCGTCGCCGTGGCGCTGGACATCGAACGCTTCAACCCCGTCGGGGCCAGTGGCGCGGTGCGCCTGAAGACCTGGGCCTCGGCGCTGGCGATGCTGCGCGACCATCCCCTGGGCGTCGGGCTTGACCAGTTCGGGCAGTTCTATCCGGCCTACATCGCCTCCGAGCTGGCCGGCACCAGCGAGATCAACACCTCGCACCCTCACAATCTGTTTCTGGACATCGCCCTGCGTATGGGGCCCCTGGGGCTGGTCGCCTTTGCCTGGCTCATCCTCCGCTTTTACCGTGACGCCGGGGGTGGCCTGCGCGACGGCCAGGCCCTCTGCGCGGGCCTCATCGCCGCGATGAGCGCCGCGCTGGCCCATGGCCTGGTGGACCAGTTCTACTTCTGGCCGGATCTCGCGTTTGGGTTCTGGATTCTGGTGATCTTGAGGCGGTGATCTTGAGGCGCAACCCGGAGGGTTGCGCGCAACCCGGAGGGTTGCGCCCACAGGGGACTCTCTTTTCTCCTGAGCCTGTCTCACCAGAGTGACCGGCGTGTTACAATAGAGCAATGTATTGCAAAAGACAGCCCCGCGCCGGGCGCACGCGGTTGCCCGGTGGTCTCGCTGGCGGGCAACCACGGTAACACCCTATGCCATTCTACCGGGATATGGAGCTAATCTGCCGCAGTTGCGGTGAGAAGTTTATCTTTACCGCTGGCGAGCAGGAGTTTTACGCCGACAAGGGCTTTCTGCACGAACCGACGCGCTGCCCGCGCTGCCGCACGCGTCGCGACGGTCCTGCCAACGGAGGTCAGGGGAGCAGGCCGGCGCGCGGCGCCCGGCGCGACGAAGAGGAATAGCGGCTGCCGGAGGTCAATGATGACAGAAGTAGCGGGTTGGCCGGGATTGCCGGCGCGCGTCCATATTCGCGAGGTCGGGCCGCGCGACGGCTTGCAGAACGAGGAAAAGATCCTCTCCACGGATGAGAAGCTCCAGTTGATTGACGCCCTTGGCGTTACCGGCCTGACCGAGATTGAAGTCGGCGCCTTTGTGCGCCCACAGAATGTACCGCAGATGGCCGACACCGCCGAGGTGTTCGCCGGGCTGCGGCGCCGTTCCGGGGTGACCTACAGCGCAATCGCCCCCAACGTGGTGGGCGCGCGGCGTGCAGTGGCGGCGGGGGCCGATGCGGTGCAGGTCTTCCTCAGCGCGACCGAGAGCCACAATCGCAGTAATGTGAACATGAGCGTCGAGCAGTCCCTGGCCAATGTCGCCGATATGAGCGAGGTGGTGCGCTCGGCGGGAATCCCCTTCGATGCGGTCCTCTCGGTGGCCTTTGGCTGCCCCTTCGAGGGCCACGTGCCGATCGAGCGCGTTCTGGAGTTGTGTGGCCGCCTGCTCGACCTGGGCGCAGAACGGCTGACGCTCGGCGATACGACCGGCATGGCCCACCCGGTGCTGGTGCGGCAGGTGGTGCTGGCCTTCCGCGAGCGGTTTCCGCGACAATCACTGCGTCTGCACCTCCACAGCGCCCGTGGCGCGGGCCTGGCCAATGTCCTGGCCGCCCTTCAGGTCGGGGTGACCGAGTTCGACAGCAGCATCGGCGGGATTGGCGGTTGCCCCTTCGCCCCCGGAGCGCCGGGCAATCTCTGCACCGAGGACCTGACCCATATGCTCCACGAAATGGGCATCGCGACCGGGCTGGATCTGCCTGCACTTATTGATGCCGCTCTGCTGCTGGAGCGCATGCTCGGTCACGTGGTGCCCGGACAGACGATCAAAGCAGGGATCTGTAAGCATTTGACGGGGTAAGACGATTTTGGATTTGGGATTTGGGATTTGGGATTGTTGTATATAGGGTCTCGGTGAGATCCGGCGATAATTAGTCTGTAAAGGAAGTTTCCCGGCCTTTCCGCCCCCCTCCCAGCCTCCCCCCAACGAGGGGAGGCGGCGGGCGCTCTCCCCTGGCGGGGGAGGGTTGGGGAGGGGGTATAACGAAAACTTTGTTTATATAGCCCGCGAAGGCAGGCTCCGCATCGGTAGCCCGCGGCTTCAGCCGCCGGGCTACAGGGCGAATACCGGTTTATATACTTAAATCTTCATCAAACTAATAATGCGCATGCAGTCTATTCAACAGTGATGCATATAAGCTATTCAACAGTGATGCATATAAGCGCCTGTCTGAATAGTTCCCGGAAGAGAGCAGGGAAATCGGTGTCCCTATGCCCCCGCCTGATAGGAGGGTTTGAGGCCGTAGCCATCCCAGACCCTCCTGTTCGACGCCCTGCCAGTACATGGGTAAGGCGTTATGTAACTCCTGGCATATGGATCCACGTCATCGCGTCGTTATCGTTACCGGGGCTTCGGCTGGCATTGGCGCAGCGACCGCGCGCCTGTTCGCCGCGGCTGGCGCGCGGCTGGTGCTGGCAGCGCGTTCCCGTGAGCCGCTGGAACGTCTCGCGGCCAATCTGCCCGGCGCAGTGGCGGTCCCGACCGATGTAAGCGATCCGGCACAGTGCCGGGCGCTGGTCGAGTTCGCCCGCGGTCGGCATGGGCGGGTAGACATCCTGATCAACAACGCTGGTGTGGGTCTCGCCGGACCGGTGGCCGATCTGTCTGCCGACGATCTGGAGCGCGCCCTGGCGGTGAACCTGTTCGGGCCGCTGTGGTTGATGCAGGCGGTAACGCCGCTGATGCGCGCCCAGGGGCGGGGCCAGATCATTAATGTTTCGACGGTGCTCGCCGAGCAGCCTCTGCCCTACCTGGGCGGCTACGCCGCTACCAAGGCGGCTCTGGAGCGATTGAGCGAGACGCTGCGGATGGAGTTGCTTGGCGCCGGCGTCAGGGTGACGGTAGTGCGTCCGGGCAGTACGCGCACCGAGTTTCGCGCGCATCGCCTTGGTGCGGGCAGGGAACAGCGTCGCATGGCGCCGCCCGCTGTGCCGCCCGAGGCGGTTGCGCGGGTGATCCTCCGCGCGGCGCGTCGTGAACCCCGGCGCGCCTATGTCACCTTCGGCGACCGCCTGGCAATCTGGGCGGCGCGAATGTTGCCCGGTCCCGTCGAGGCGCTCCTGAGCCGGGCGATTACCTGGGAGACGTCCGCCGGGCCGGTCCCGTCAAAGCCGGAAGGGTAATCTCCGGTCGAAGAAGGTTGCACGTCTGGAGGGCGCCGGGAGGCGCAGCCTTCTCGCAACTCCCCTTCCGCCTGAGGCAGGCGCGCGCCCGCACGCAGCCCCCTCTGGAAGGAGGTCGGGGAAACCTGGTTTCCCCCGCCCCCTCCAACAGGCTGTCAATCATGTTGAGAAAAGCTCATAAGAGAGAAACCCACTACCGTGAGCGAACCCGCACCTCAGTTATACCTGCGGACCCCCGCCATTGACGCCGATGGACGGCAGATCGCCTTTGTGTATGCTGGCGACATCTGGCTGGCAAGCGCCAGTGGCGGCCCTGCCGAGCGCATCACCGCCCACCAGGCATCTCATTACGCGCCCCGCTTCAGCCCTGATGGGGCGAGCATTGCCTTTACGTCGGGACGCAGCGGTTCGGGCGATATCTATGTGCTGCCGCTCGGCGGCGGTCCCGTCCGGCAATTAACCTTCCACGACGCCTTCTGCCACGTCGAGGACTGGGCGCCTGACGGCCAGAGCATCTTCTTTACCTCGGATCGCGAACGGATCCGCCCCGATATTTACCGCGTTGATCTGAATGGGGGCACGCCAGTGCTGGTGTACAGCGAACCCTATGAGAACCTGGCGCACGTGAGCGTCTCGCCTGATGGGGAGTGGCTGGCCTTTGCCAACACGCGCAACCGCTGGTGGCGGCGTGGTCCCAATCCCTTCGCCCCCGATGAGATCTGGATCGCGCCGGTGACGACCGACTATACAGCCTTACGCAAGATCGCCGGTCCTGGCAGCGCCAACGGCCATCCGGCGATTGCCGCCCCCTACGCCGGGCGCAACACCGCGCCGCTCTGGGCGCCTGATGGCCAGGGGCTGTACTTCGTCAGTGACCGTGACGGCGTTGAGAATATCTGGTACGTACCGCTGGACGGGAGCGAACCGCGCCAGGTTACCCGCTTTACTGAGGGACGGTTGTGCTTCCCGGCGATTGCCCGGCGGAGCGGGCTGATCGTCTTCGAGCGTGACTGGCGCCTCTGGCGGCTGGATCCGGCGTCGGGCGCGTGCGAGCCGATTGATGTGCGGGTGCGCGCTGATACCAAGCATACCCCCGTGCGAGTGGAGAGCTGGCCGCGCTGGTTCTCCGAGTTGCGCCTCAGCCCCGATGGCAAGAAAATCGCCTTTGTCGCCCGTGGCGAGATTTTTGCTGACTTCGCCGATAAAGAGACCGACCGCGATATCCGCCAGGGACCTTCGTTTCGCGTCACCGATACACCGGCGCGCGAGAGCCAGATTGTCTGGACCCCCGACAGCAACAGTTTGATCTACGTCTCCGACCGTCATGGCGAGGACGAACTCTACCGCTACGACTTCACCACCCGCCAGGAGACGCGCCTGACCTGGGATCTGACGCCCAAGCGCCTGCCCCGTGTTGCGCCCAATGGTAAAGCGGTGGCCTACATCAGCGGCCAGGATTCGCTATGCGTCCTCGACCTGGCCAGCGGCGAACGCCGGGAGTTGTGTCGGGCGCGCTTCGTGTTCGCCAGGGATCTGGCCTGGTCGCCCGACTCGTACTGGATCGCCTTCCTGGCCCAGGACGAACGCTATTTTAGCAATGTCTGCGTGATCCCCGCCGCAGGCGGCGAGCCGCGCCAGGTCAGCTTTCTCAGCAACGTCGGCGGCGGCGATCTGCTCTGGGCGCCGAATGGGCAGTTCATTATCTTTACGACCGAACAGTACCGCGCCGAGACCCAGATTGTGCGGGTGGACCTGCGTCCGCCGCCGCCGATCTTTCGTGAGGCCGAGTTCGAGCGGTTGTTTGAGAAGCCGAATCCCGGCGAGCGGGCCGGCGGGGAGGGCGCCCCTGCCGCTGAGCGCCGCCAGGCTGAGACAGAGCAGGGGGCAACGGGCGAGCGGCCATCTGACGGCGCGGCCTCCGTTACGGCGAAGCCCGATGCCGGCGATCCGCCCGCTACGTCCCCGTCCTCGCCGCTGGAGATCGTCTTTGAAGGCATTGAACAGTGGCTGCGCTTCCTCACGCCGCTTCAGATGAACGCCAGCGCTGAGGCCATCAGCCCCGACAGCAAGGATCTGCTGTTGCTCGCCACCGTTGCCGAAAAAGTTAATGTCTGGACATTGCCGCTCGATGAACCACGGGCCGACCAGGCCCCGCGGCAATTGACCGCGACCGATGGCGATAAGCGCGCTCTGCAGTTCACGCCCGATGGCAAGGCCTTTTTCTACCTCGAAGACGGCTACGTCACCGTGCGCAAGTTTCCCGGCGGCAATGACCCCGTGCGCGTCAATCTGCGCGGGGATGTCAACGTGGATTTTCACCGCGAGAAGTGGCAGATCTTCAATGAAGCCTGGCGCGCCCTGCGCGACAGTTTCTATGACCCCACCTTTCGCGGCCAGGACTGGACGCGGGTGCGCGAGCGCTTCGCGCCGCTGGTCGCCGGTGTGCACACTACCGCTGAGTTGCATACCGTAATCAATCTGATGGTTGGCGAATTACGCGCCTCGCATCTCGGAAGCTACTCTAATGACTGGACGGGCAGCGACGGCTACACCGGGATCATCTTTGATGCGGCTGAGCAACGCGCCACCGGGCGCTTGCGCGTCGCCCGGCTCGTGCCCGACAGCCCCGCGGCTCGTGCCGAACACCCCCCGCGCCCTGGCGAGTATCTGCGCGCCGTGGATGGGATACCGGTCGGGCCGGAAACAAGCCTGGATCAACTCCTGCGCCGCAGCGCCGGGCGCCGCGTGCGCCTGACCTTCGCCGACACACCCGATGGCGACCAGGGGCGCGATGTCGCCCTGCGCCCGGTGGACGCCGATGCGTATGAGCGGCTACGCTACCGCGACTGGGTGATTGCCAACGAGCAGTACGTTCACCGCATGAGCAACGGGCGCCTGGGGTACGTGCACATCGAAGAGATGAGCTACGCGGCCTATCAGCAGTTCCTGGCCGATCTCGACGCCGAGACCTACAGCAAGGAAGGCGTCATCATTGATGTGCGCTACAACGGCGGCGGCCATACGGCGACCTTTGTGCTCGACGTTCTGATGCGACGCTCCACTGTCCTCAGCGGCTTTCGCGAACGCAACGGCGCTGATGCCGGCCATCTGGCGGGCAACCGCGTCCTCAACAAGCCGACGGTGCTCGTTACTAACGAACGTTCGGCGAGCAATACCGAGGTGTTGAGCGAGAGCTACCGCCGGCTGGGGCTGGGCAAGGTCGTCGGCCGTCCTACCGCCGGGGCGGTTATCTGGACCTATGGCATCCGTCTGCTGGACGGGGTCTGGTTTCGCCTGCCGCGCTTGTATGTCGTAACGCCCGAGGGAGAGGACCTTGAGGGGCGCGGGCGACCGGTTGATGTGGAGGTTGAGCGCCCGCTGGGCGAGTGGGCGTCGGGCCGCGACCGCCAGCTCGACGCGGCGATTGCCGTCTTGCTGGGATAAACGCCCCGTCGCCTGGCTAGAGCATTTCTCAGAAAGGTTGACGCAACGGCTACGTTGCGTCCCGGCGGTCACGGGTGATCGGCAAGCCTCGGTGCAAGGTGTGCAGGAGATGCGGTAGACCGGTGGAGGCGTGTGCAAGCAACGCCGTTGCCTGCATTACAAAAACGCCAGCCGAGCCCCCAGGGCGCGGCTGGCATGTCCGGCGAGAACCGGCTGCCGCTTAACTGGCCTTGGCCGCGGCCGGCTGCACCGTTGGTTCGATGCCCTTGAGCGCGGCGACAATCAGATCGCGGTTAAGCCGGGCGATAGTGTCCATGCTGATCTCCTTCGGGCAGACGGCGGAGCATTCGCCGATGTTGGTGCAGTTGCCGAAGCCTTCGAGATCCTGCTGCATCACCATGTTGACTGCTCGCTGATACCGTTCCGCCTGGCCCTGGGGGAGGAAGCTCAGATGGGCGGCCTTGGCGGCCACGAAGAGCATCGCCGAGCCGTTGGGACAGGCCGCGACGCAGGCTCCGCAGCCGATGCAGGCGGCGGCGTCCATGGCCTTGTCGGCGTCGGGCTTCGGTACGGGGATGGTGTTGGCATCGGGGGCCGAGCCGGTGGAGACGCTGATGTACCCGCCGGCCTGGATGATCCGGTCGAAGCTCGACCGGTCCACCACCAGGTCTTTGATAATCGGGAAAGGCAAAGCGCGCCACGGCTCGATGGTGATAGTGTCACCATCTTTGAAGCTGCGCATGTGCAACTGGCAGGTGGTGATCGCCGCCTTGGGGCCGTGGGCGACGCCGTTGATCATCAGCGAGCACATGCCGCAGATGCCCTCACGGCAGTCATGGTCAAAGGCGATCGGCTCCTCGCCCCTCAAGATAAGCTCTTGATTGACCACATCGAGCATTTCCAGGAACGACATATCCGGGCTGATATGGTCGGCCTGGTAGGTCTTGAACTCGCCTGGCGTCTTGCTGTTCTTCTGACGCCAGACCTTGAGAGTGAGCTTCATGGTTCCTATCGCTCCCCATTAGAGATTTTAGATTTTGGATTTTGGATTTCGGATTGCCTACAATCAAAATCCAAAATCTAAAATCCAAAATCACTTATAGCTGCGCTGCGATGGCTTGACGTATTCGAAGACCAGCGGTTCCTTGTGCAATTCGGGTTTGGCAAGGTCGCCGGTGTATTCCCAGGCGGCGACGTAGGAGAAGTTTTCGTCGTCACGCTTGGCTTCGCCGTCCTCGGTCTGGCTCTCTTCGCGGAAGTGCCCGCCGCAGGACTCGGTGCGATGCAGAGCGTCAATGCACATCAGCTCGGCCAGTTCGAAGAAGTCAGCCACGCGCCCCGCCTTCTCCAGTTCCTGGTTCAGTTCGCCGCCTTCTCCCGGCACCTTCACGTTCTGCCAGAACTCCTCGCGCAACTCGGGAATGCGCCGCAGCGCTTTACGCAGACCGGCATCATTGCGGGACATGCCGCACTCGTCCCACATCAACCGGCCCAGTTCGCGGTGGAAGGAGTCGACGGTGCGCTTGCCGTTGATGCTGAGCAGCCGCTTGATGCGATCCGTCACCTCGCCCTCGGCCTCGGCGAAGGCCGGGTGGTCGGTGCTGAGGCCGCCTGGCTTGACGCCGGCCAGGAAGTTGGCGATGGTGTAGGGTAGAATGAAGTAGCCATCGGCGAGGCCCTGCATCAGCGCCGATGCGCCGAGGCGGTTCGCGCCGTGGTCGGAGAAGTTAGCCTCGCCGGCTACGAACAGCCCGGGGATAGTGCTCATCAGGTTGTAATCCACCCACAGCCCGCCCATGGTGTAGTGCACGGCGGGATAGATGCGCATCGGCACCTCGTAGGGATTCTCGCCGGTGATCTGCTGGTACATATCGAAGAGGTTGCCATAGCGTTCGGCGATCTTCTGCTTGCCCAGCCGCTTGATCGCGTCGGCAAAGTCGAGGTACACCCCCTGGCCGCCGGGGCCGACCCCACGGCCCTCGTCGCAGACCTGCTTGGCGTTGCGCGAGGCCACGTCGCGGGGCACCAGGTTGCCAAAGGCCGGGTAGCGCTCCTCCAGATAGTAGTCGCGCTCGCTTTCGGGAATGTCCTGGGGCCGACGGGTATCGCCCTTCTTCTTGGGCACCCAGATGCGCCCGTCGTTGCGCAGCGACTCGCTCATCAGCGTGAGCTTGCTCTGGTGATCGCCGGTGACGGGAATGCAGGTGGGATGGATCTGGGTGAAGCAGGGATTGCCGAAGAACGCCCCGCGCCGGTGGGCGCGCCAGATGGCCGTGGCGTTGCAGCCCTTGGCGTTGGTGCTCAGATAGAAGACGTTGCCATAGCCGCCGGTGGCCAGCACCACCGCATCGCCCACGTGGCGCTCGATCTTCCCGGTAACCAAATCGCGGGTGATGATGCCGCGCGCGCGGCCATCAACTACTACCAGGTCGAGCATCTCGGTGCGGGGGTACATCTTGACCGTTCCGGCGGCGATTTGCCGCGAGAGGGCCTGATAGGCGCCGAGCAGGAGCTGCTGCCCGGTCTGGCCGCGAGCGTAGAAGGTGCGGCTCACCTGGGCGCCGCCGAAGGAGCGGTTATCAAGGTAGCCGCCGTACTCGCGGGCGAAGGGCACCCCCTGGGCCACGCACTGGTCAATGATGTTCACCGACACCTGGGCCAGGCGATAGACATTGCTCTCACGGGCGCGGAAGTCGCCCCCCTTCACCGTATCGTAGAAGAGGCGGAAAATGCTGTCGCCGTCGTTGCGGTAGTTCTTGGCGGCGTTGATGCCGCCCTGGGCGGCGATCGAGTGGGCGCGGCGCGGGCTGTCCTGATAGCAGAAGCACTTGACGTTGTAGCCCTGCTCGCCGAGCGTCGCAGCGGCCGAGGCGCCGGCCAGCCCCGACCCTACCACGATAATCGTGTACCGGCGCCGATTGGCCGGGTTCACCAGCTTCATCTCGAAGCGGTGCTTGTCCCAGCGCTGTTCGATCGGGCCGCCGGGGGCTTTGGAGTCCAGACTCTTGACATACTCGACCGTGCGCACGCCGGTGCGAGTTGTCGTCTCACTCTTAGTCTCGCTCATCGCTCACCTGCTCCTCACCAATTACGCCGCCGGGCCGACGATCCCGGCCATCACCGCGATCGGGAACGAGATGTTGCCGATCACCACCGCCAGAGCGACCAGAACCGCCAGACCACGCAGCAGCCGCGTATACATCGCGTTATTCAGGCCGAGGGTCTGAAACATGCTCCACACCCCGTGGTACAGGTGGAGCCCCAGGGGGATCATCGCAAAGATGTAAAAGCCGGAGATCAGCGGGTTCTGAAAGCCTTTCACAACATTGCTGTACACCTCGTACTCGCCGCCGTGCGGATGCTTGAACTCACCCGGCCCGTATCCCACGACCCCGAAGGTAAGATGCAGCAGATGGTAAATGATGAACAGGAAGATCACAATCCCGCCAAAGCGCATGGTATAGGCAGCGTAGCCCGTCTGGCGCTTCTTCTCCCCATAGCGTCTCATGCTGCTCACGCCGTTGGCGAATGTATTCTTCTGGCTCTGCATCGTCAACATGGTGGCCGACCAGATGTGCAGCACTACCGAGGCCAGCAAAATGACACGGGCGACCCACAGCAGGTGCTCATGCCCGAAGACAGGATAGCCCAGTTCACGCAGTCCCGCCGCATAGGCGTTGAACACCTCCGGCCCCTGGTACATCTTCAGGTTGCCGTACATGTGGAAGACCACGAAACCGACAAGGATGAAACCGGTGACCGCCATGATCACCTTCTTGCCGACCGACGTTCGGTAAAGCGTGAGGACCCCTGTCATCGTCGCTTCCTTCCCTTGCAATGCTCGTGCAATTGGAACAGAACTAACCATCCGCCGCCACGCCGGGTTGCGTATGGCTGGCCACTCTCTCACGGCGGGAGCTGGACTCGGGGCAGATGCGTTAGACGCCGCTTACTTGCAAAAGGAATTATATCCGAACGCGATCAGCTTGTCTAACCTGTGCAAAATCCGTGCGAAATTGTGACAAAAGGCGCAGGGCGTATGGACGCGGCAGAGACGCTCTAGAACCGCGCGATCTTGAAGCAATGCCAAACTTGTCTTTTCGCGCACAAGAAATGGCGGGCCTGTGGCCCGCCAGGAAGGGGGAAGAAGCTCAACCAGATGCGCCGGAGGGTCGGGCTGTAACCGTTCCGCCAGCCCTGCCTCTCGCCGCGCCGTTCCGTTAGAGATCCAGCCGCACCTTGGCCCCGAAGTTCTTCTTCTCCTTGCTGGGGAAGTACGTCAGACAGGCCGCGTCGAGCAGGTCGGCGGTGAGCGCCGGTTGTTCCATGTTGTATTTCGCGATGGAAATCAACTGGTCGAGGATATCGCGCGGCTGGCACATGCGGAAGGGCCGGTTGTCCGGCCTGTACCATTTGTTGACCAGGTAATCGAGCGCCCGGTCGTCGTAGCGCACGCCCCGCGCCTTGCACATGATCTTCCAGATCTCCCGCCACTGCTCCTCAGTGGGGTCAATGATCTCAAACTTGAACTTGATGCGCCGCAACAGGGCCTCATCGCCGAGATCCTTCGGGTCCAGGTTGGTGGAGAACATAATCAACTGGTCGAAGGGGATCTGGATCTTCTGCCCGGTGACGGTGTTGAGGTAGTCGAAGCGTTTCTCCAGGGGCACGATCCAGCGGTTGAGCAGGTCGAAGACGCGCACCTGCTGGCGCCCGAAGTCGTCAATCAGGAAGATGCCGCAGTTGGCCTTCATCTGGAAGGGCGCTTCGTAGATTTTTGACGACTCGTTGTAGATCAGGTTCAACTGCTCCAGGGTCAACTCGCCGCCGACGATCACCACCGGGCGGCTGATGCGCACCCAGCGCCGGTCATACTCCTGCTGCTCGTCCCAGGGGCGCTTCGGCGGTTCATGCACAATAGCGTCGTACATTTTAATAATCGCGCCGTCGGCGTAGATCGTCTGCGGAATAAAGATGTCATCCCCCATCAGGTGGGTGATGCGCTCGGCGATGGTGGTCTTGCCATTGCCAGGGTAGCCAAAGAGCATCACTGAGGACCCCGAGTTTACCGCCGGGCCGACCCAGTTGAGGATCGACTCGTCAATCACCAGGCCGTGGAAGGCGTCGCGGATGTTTTTGCGCGTCACCTTGACGTTCTTGACCGTCTGGGCCTTGACCGAGGCGATCCAGTCGTCAATTGGCACCGGGGCCGGGCCGGCGTACTGGGTCTTGAGCAGGGCGGCCTGGGCGGCCTCCTGCCCGCGGGGGGTGAGCACATACTCGTAGTTGATGTCGCCGAAGCCTTTCTGCCCAATGATGTCAATCTGTTCCACCCGCCGCAGATCCTGGATCAATTCCTCGACAATCCGGTAGTAGAGACATAGCGCGTCGGCCAGTTCGCGTCCGGTCATGCGCCCGCGATTGTAGAGCACGCGCAGGAGGTGCTCGGTCAGAAAGGTGCGGTTGAGGCCGGTTTCCGCCAGGGTCTGGGGCGGGGGAGGCAGGAAGCTGTTGTTCAGGTGCGGGCGCGCCTCGTCCTCTGAGGGCGGCGGGTCGCCAAGGGCGCGCAGACTGGCGATGTTCTCGCCCCGCGCCCGCGCCTCGGCGATCAACTGCTCGAGGTCATGCACATGCATCTGGAGGTGGAGGATGGCGTCGCTGTCTTCCCTGGCCTGGGCCTCTTTCAAGCAGGCGTACACCGCGCGCGCCACGGTGTATTTGACCCCGTCAATATACAGATGGTGCAGGTATTCGGTGTCGCGGACGTAGCAATCGCGCGAATGGCCCTTGCGGCGAAGCATCTCGTCGTAGGATTGCTGATCGAGCAGGTAGCGCATACGTCTCCAGTCTGCGATGTGAAGATGCGGGTCAGTGAAACGCTTTTGCACCCAACATAACGCGCAACCGCGCGTCAGTGCGTAGTATAACGCTCTGACGTATGCGCGCCTATAGCGCGCCGGTACCGAGGCAGGCTAATACTGCCGGGTCTCTGTACGGCTCAACCCGTTTATTCGATTGCGGATTGTGGATTTTGGATTTTCGATTGCCGTCTATGGCGTCTCAAGGCGACCGGGGGATATGCGCTCCGGGCAACAGGTCTGGCATTCCCCGTCGCCAGGCGCGAGGAAAGAGAACGGTCGTAATAGGTATGTGCTACTGTGGCTTGCAACGACACCAACACCTTGCCGGGGAGAGGGCTGTCCGATGAACCGGGGCCCGGTCGGGAGGACGGCGCCCTTCCGACCTTATCCGGCCACACGAATGAGGTTCGCCGATGGAGCAATTCTGGCTGTCGGACTGGCGTTCATTGATGGGGGCCGTATTGCACTGGCTGGCCGGCGGCGACCCGTATGGCGCGTTTACCATGCCCGATGGCAGGGCCTACGAAGCCGGCTGGTACGCCTATCCGCCAGCCACGCTGCTGCTGGCGGCGCCCCTGGCCTTGCTGCCCTGGCAGGTCAGCGGAGTGCTGGTGCAACTGCTCTCGATCATCGGCTTTGAACGCTGGGCGAAGCGGATGAGCGGGCGCGTCGCCCTGCTCTGGCTGCTGCTCTGGCTGCCGTTGATGCAGGGGCTGGTGATCGGGCAGACCACGCTGCTGGCCCTGGTGGGCCTGATGCTTGCCGAGCAGGCCATGCGCTCAGGCCATGACCGGCGCGCGGCGCTGCTTCTGGCCCTGTGCCTGCTCAAGCCCCAGGCTACCATTCTGGGGGCCCTGTGGCTGCTATGGCTGGCGCTGCGCGAGGGCCGCTGGCGCTTGCTCGGCTTCTTTGCCGGCATCTGCGCGTTGCTCTGGGGAGGCGCGGCGCTGATCGCCGGCCCGCAGATCTACGTGCAGTGGCGCCATGGCCTCAACGCTTATCGCGTGGCTCTGCCTGACCGGCCGCTCCTCGCGCTGCCCTTCGGTCCGGTGCTGGGGCTGCTGGCCGCGGCCCTCTGGTGGCGCCACGGGCGCCACGACCCCTTTGGCGCCCTGGTGCTGCTGAATACGCTGCTCTACCCCCTCTCGGTGATCTACATCGCCGTCGGGATCGCCTTCGTGGTCATCCGCTGGCGGCCCGCCTGGCCCTGGTACCCGCTGATGCTGAGCTGGCTCATCCCCGCCGTGTTCATCCTCGGCGAGCGAACCCCGGATACCATTGCCGGGCTGACCCAGGCGATCATCGCCACCGGCCTCCTCGCCGGGCTGCTGCCGCGCCTGCCATTGCCTGCGATCCGCCGCTCTGCTCCGCCGTGCTACAATACAACCGATGAGCGACCAGCGCCTGCCGGCGGCCCAGACCGCCCACGAGCTTGATTTCATCAGCCATAGCCCCGCGCAGACCGAGCGCGTCGGCCAGCGGCTCGGCGAGCGCCTGCGCGCGGGGGATGTCGTGCTGCTGGCGGGCACGTTCGGCGTCGGGAAAACCCAGTTCGTGCGCGGGGTCGCGCGGGGTCTCGATTCACCCGATCTGGTCACCAGCCCCAGCTTTGTCCTGGTGAACGAGTACCGCGCCGGTCCGCGCCATCGGGGTATGCCGATTTACCATGTCGATCTGTACCGTATCGCCGAGGAGCGCGAGCTGGCGACCATTGGCCTCGAAGAACTCTGGTCGGGCGAGGGCGTCTGTCTGATCGAGTGGCCCGAGCGGGCGCTGGGGCGCATCCCCGCCGAGCATCTGGCGATCTACATGCAGCATCTCAGCGAAACCAAGCGCCGGCTGCGCTTCGTTCCTCACGGCCGGCGCTACGTCGAACTGGTGACGGCATTTAAGGAGACGGCGTTTCACGGATGACCCGCGCCTCCGGCGCGTTTTTGAACCGGAGGGGCCAGAGGTGGAGATAAGGTGGGTTTTCCTGCTACCCTGCTCGATATTTTAGGGACAGATAGAACGCACGAGCCCAGATGAAGTTTATGGCGTTGGGATGCGCTATTTCACCTTCACCCCCTCCCCCTGCTCCCGCACGCGGGGGAGGGGAGACCAGAGCCGCGGCCGGGGGCGTCCGAAAGCGATGGAAGCAGCGTTGGCTCGTCTGTTCTGTCCGCCCCTGAACCTGCCGGGATGGGAACATGCTGCTGGCAATAGACACTGCGACCAGCCTCACGGGGATCGCGCTGTACGATGGGCGCGGGCCGCTGGCGGAGTGCGTCTGGGAGTCGGGGCGCAACCATACGGCCCAACTGCTGCCGCAACTCGACCGGTTGCTCGGCTACGCCGGAGTGGAACGCGGGGCGCTGCGGGCGGTGGGGGTGGCCCTTGGCCCGGGCAGTTGGAGCGGCCTGCGGGTGGGCATGAGCGTGGCCAAGGGCCTGGCCCTGGCGGGCGGGCTGGCCCTGCTGGGGATCAGCACCCTGGAGGCCCTGGCCTACCAGCATGCTCATGCTGGCGTGCCGATCTACCCGTTGATCCGCCTGGGACGCGACCGCTTCGCGACGGCGGCGTTTCACTTCGCCGCCGATCCGGTGCGCCGCGAGCCGGATCGCAACGTGACCCTGGATGAACTCTGCGCTGCGGTTGAGGACCAGGCCCTGTTCTGTGGCGATCTGGACGAGGGCGCCGTGGCCCGGATTCAGGGCGCGCTTGGCGCGCGGGCGCTCTTTCCGCGCCCGGCGGCCAACCTGCGCCGGCCCGCCTTTCTGGCCGAACTGGCCTGGCAGCGTCTGGTCAGCGGCGAACAGGATGACCTGGCGACCCTGGAGCCGATCTACCTGGGCGAGCCGATAAGGCCGCGCCTATGACCGGGTGCAAGGGTTCCAGGAGGGCGAAGCCTCTGCGCCATGCAGAGGGGTGCGCTACGGTGGCAGGGACACGGGCAACCCGCCTGGACCGGCAATTCGAGGAGCGACAGCCATGTCGGCGCTGAGCCGCTTTGAGCAATTCATGGAGCAACTGGTAGAGGGGTCGGTGGCGCGCCTCTTCCGCAGCCCGGTGCAGCCAGTGGAGATCGCCCGGCGCCTGGAGCGGGCTATGGAGAGCCACCAGACCATCAGCGTCAGGCGCGTGATCGTGCCGAGCTTCTACCGCGCCTACCTCAATCCGCAGGATTTCGCCGCCTTCGAGCCGGTGCGGCCGCAAATCGAGCAGGAAATGGCCACCTACCTGAGCGAACTGGCCCAGGAACGCGGCTTTGCCATGCTCGAACACCCCCGCGTGATGCTGGCCGCAGACGCCGCGGTGCCGAAGCGCACCATCCAGGTCGTCGCCGAGATGACCAACAGCCAGGGGGCGGAGACCACCCAGGTCATTCCGCCGGCTGCCGCCGCGCCAGCAGCGCGCAAGAACCACGCCCTGCTACTGCTCCAGACGCCCGAAGGGCCGCACTCAATCCCTCTGGAGAGCACCGCCATCGCCATCGGGCGCGGCCTCAACAACGATGTCATCCTCGAAGACAGCCGCGTCTCGCGCCACCACGCCCAGTTGCGCTACCGGCAACGGCGGTTCTGGATCATCGATCTGGGCAGCACGAATGGCACCTTCGTCAACGGCGCGCGCGTCAGCGAAACCGCCCTTCGCGACGGCGACATCATCTCCCTGGGCGGCCTGGAATTGACCTTTCGCGACAGCTAGATGTTCGACATCGCGAATCTCTCCATCGGCGTGCTCCTCCTTCTGCTGCGCGTGGCGGTGGTGTTCTTGCTCTATTTTTTCCTCTGGCAGGTGTTGCGCGTGGTGGCCCGCGACCTCCGCGGGGCCAGCCCCGCCCCGCTCCCGGCCAGCCAGTACGGGCAACTGGTGGTCGTCTCCGCCGGGCAGACGGGGATTCCCGTGGGCAAGAGCTTCCCCCTGGCGCCCATTACCATCATCGGTCGCAGCACCGAGGCCGACATCTCCCTAAACGACACGTTTCTCTCGGCCGAACATGCCCGTCTGGAATGGCACGACGGGGTATGGCAACTCGAGGACCTCCACAGCACAAACGGCACCTATCTGAACGGCTTCGAAGTCCGCTCGCGCACCGAGGCGCACGACGGCGACATCATCCGGGTTGGACGCGTGGAGTTGAAGCTGCTGACCGCGTAGGCCCCCTGGCGTGACGTTAGATTGCCGATTGTGGATTGCGGATCGGGCGCGGCGCATCGAGACTTGCTGGCGTCACGCTGATGCCCGAACGGGCCGCCTGCCTGCGCGCGGCGCAGCCGCGCACCCCCGGCGCGCCAGGATGCTATGTGCCGGAGGACTCGCGGAGGGCTGCATCCTTCCGGGGAGATGCTTCGTATGAGGCGAATCCTCGCGGCTGTACAGAGGAAGCTGATCGGAGAGCGTAGCCTTCCCCATCCCCCTGTCCGGCACGGTACGAAGAAGCGGGTTTCCCCGGGTTGTACACCATGCCCTGAAGGCAATGAATGTAATTCCCTTGTGATATAGATCGCAAGAAGGGGTGCGCCTCTTTGCGATGCGGATTTTCGCAAAGGTGACGTTTGCGCGTAACTTCAAAACTATGCTATACTTGGCCCGTTCCACTCGGAGACCGCGCCAGAGAGGGTAGGGACGGCCATGCTTGCAAACTATGCCTTCATTGCCATCTTTTTCATCGCTGCGGTGAGTTTTCCTCTGGCGTCCCTGGCGCTGGCCTACTTTCTGCGCCCCAAACGGCCGACGCCGATCAAGCAGTCAACCTACGAGTGCGGCCTGGAGGCCATCGGCGATCTGCGGGTGCAGTTCAAGGTGCAGTACTACCTCTACGCCCTGGCCTTTGTGATCTTCGACATCGAGGTCGTTTTCCTCTACCCCTGGGCGGTCGCCTTCAACCAGCTCGGGCTCTACGGCTTCACGGCCGCGGCGGTGTTCCTGCTCATTCTGACCGCCGGGCTGCTCTATGAATGGCGCAAAGGCGCCCTAGAATGGGTATAGGATTCAGAGGAGGACCCGTTCCGGGTCAACGGACGCCGCGCCTCGCGGCCGTCCTGGCGTATACTGCGCGGCCCTCGGAATCCGTTATCAGCTATGAGCGAACATGAGATTCAGCTTGATCTGGAGCGGCAAGGCATCTTCCTCTCCACGCTCAATCGCTTTTATAACTGGGGTCGGCGCTCGTCAATCTGGCCGATGGCCTTTGGGCTGGCCTGCTGCGCCATCGAGATGATGGCCTTCGGGTTGAGCCGCTACGATGTGGCCCGCTTCGGGGCCGAGTTGTTCCGCGCGTCGCCGCGGCAGGCCGATCTGATGATCGTTGCGGGCACGGTGACCAAGAAGATGGCGCCCCAGGTGGTGCGGCTCTACAACCAGATGGCTGAGCCGCGCTACGTGATTTCGATGGGCGCCTGCGCCACCTCGGGCGGTCCCTTTCGCGATGGCTACAACGTGCTGCGTGGCATTGATCTGCTCATCCCGGTGGACGTGTACGTGCCCGGCTGCCCGCCCCGACCTGAGGCGCTGCTGCATGCGCTGATGACGCTTCAAGAGCAGATTGACCGGCAGAAACTCGGGCGCGTGCGCTGGTATGGCGAGGGCGACAAGCCCCAGACCAGCGATTTTCCTGTGCCCGCTTTTGGCGCGAAGGGTCTCGAGGTGGACGGGAAGCTGATTGACCCTGTGGGCGGCCTGCCGCTGGTCAGCCCGTACACCTCGCCTGAGCATGGCGAACGGCGCAGCGGACAGATCGAACACCCCGAGATTGTGCGCACCTTCCCGATCATGGATCCCACGGTGGAACTTGAGAACATTCTCAAGGCCCGGGGCGTGGCCCCGGAGATCGCCGTGGACGATCTGAAGCGCAACGAGGTTGGCGATGCCCAGGCTTAGTCCCGAAGAATTGCGCGAACGCATGGCCCGCGATCTCCCCGGCGCGGTGCTGGAGCCTGCGCCGCTGCGCGTCGCGCCGCCGCCGGCCCACGGCCCGCAACCGGCGCCCTTCGTCACCAACGACACTGTTGTGGCGGCTGAGCGGATCGTCGAGGCGGCGCTCTACCTGCGCGACACCCTCGGGTATGCCTTTCTCTCCGATATTGCTGTGGTTGACTACCTGGCCGACGGGATCTTTGAACTGGTCTATCGCTTCTACACCCTCGAAGGAGGCGAGGGGCTGGTGCTGAAGGTGCGCGTCCCGCGCGAGGCGCCAGAGGTGCCCTCGCTCACTCCTTACTGGCCGGGGGCCAACCTGCACGAGCGCGAGGCCTTCGATCTCTTCGGCATTATCTTTACGAACCACCCCTACCTCCGGCGCATCTATATGTGGGACGAGTTTGAAGGCTGGCCCATGCGCAAAGATTTTCCCAAACAGGGCGATAAGTATATTGGCGCGGATGAGTAAGGGTAGGGAACGAGCGCCATGTTCAAGACCGAAGAACTCCAGATTAACATCGGCCCGCAGCACCCGTCTACCCATGGGGTGTTCCGCATGCTGGTGACGGTTGATGGCGAGACGATCATTGATCTCAAACCGGTGTTTGGCTATCTCCACCGCAACCATGAGCAGATCGCCGAGCAGAATACTTATCTGCAAAATATGCCCTATACCGATCGGCTGGATTATTTCAACTCGATGGCCAACAACCATGCCTATGCGATGGCGGTGGAAAAACTGGCCGGCATCGAGGTCCCCGAGCGAGCCGAGTATATTCGCGTGCTGATGGTGGAACTGACGCGCATCCTCAACCATGCCGGCGCGCTGGGCTTCCTCATCAACGATATGGGGATGTGGCAGACCCAACTGGCCTTCGGGATGCGCGAACGCGAGAAGATCCTGGATCTGTTCGAGATGGCCTCCGGCGCGCGGATGATGTGCAACTACTTCCGCTTTGGCGGGGTGGTGCGCGACCTGCCGCCGGAGTTTATGCCCAGATTGAAAGAGCTGCTGGTGGCGATGCCGGCGTTCGTGGATGAACTGGAACGGCTCCTGCGCGAGAATGAGATCCTCATGCAACGGGCCGAGGGCATCGGCATTCTCCCCAAAGAACTGGCTCTGGCCTACAGCGTCACCGGTCCGGTGCTGCGGGGTTCAGGCATTCCCTACGACATCCGCAAGGCTGAACCGTACAGTGTATACGACCGTTTCGATTTCGACATCCCCGTCGGCTCGGTCGGCGATGTCTATGATCGCTTCCTGGTGCGCATCGAGGAGATGCGCCAGAGTAAGCGCATTATCGAACAGGTCATCGAGCAACTGCCCGACGCCAGAGGCGGCCATATCAACCCCAAGGCGCGCCAGAACGTGCGTCCGCCCGTCGGTGACGCCTACGCGCGCATCGAGTCGCCCAAGGGCGAACTGGGCTTCTACCTGGTGAGTGATGGCAGCCCAAGGCCCTATCGCTACAAGGTCCGCGCACCCTCGTTCATCAACCTTACTCCCCTTGGGGACATGTGCCGGGGCTACAAGGTGGCCGATGTAGTGGTCATTCTGGGCAGCATTGATATTGTGATGGGCGAGGTTGATCGCTAGTCGAATCTTTGCCGGCCCCGTCCCCTCGCTGCACCTTCCCCCGCCGGGGAAGGCGACCGGGCTTCTACCTCCAGCGGCGGGATGAGGCTGGGAGGGGGGAAGAACGCTGCAAACGGTGACGAAGGCGGGGAAACCTGGTTTTCCCCACCCCTCCGCCAGCGGTCGGCGTTGGGCAACAGGTCGCTTCGCACTGCACTAGAAATAGATTGCCATGACGATCAAGATCGAACGCGGTCAAGTTGTGACGGTCGAGCGAGGACAGCGCGCCGCGCGCCGCATCCCCGGCCTGGGCCTGCTCGACGGCATGGCGGTGGTCTGGAAGCACTGGACCGGATCGTTCCGTAAGAACCAGGGGTTCAATGACATCCACGGGGTCTTTACGTTTGAGTACCCTGAGGAACGCCCGAAGCTGCCCGAAGCCTACCGCAACATGCCTATCCTGCTCTACGACGAGGAGACCGGGCATGAACTCTGCACCTCGTGCTTCCAGTGCGAACGCATCTGCCCGCCCCAGGTCATTCATATGACCCAGGCCAAAGACCCGGCCACCGGCAAGCCGGTGCCCGCCGTGGCCGAGTTCGTGATCGAGTACGATGCCTGCATGAGCTGCGGCTTCTGCGCCGAAGTTTGCCCCTTCGACGCGATCAAGATGGACCACGAATTCGAGCTGTCAACGTCGGAGCACCAGAAACTGACGGTGTTCAAGGAGCAGTTGAACCGCCCGATCTCGTACTACGAGCGCATCGCTCCGACGATGTGGGCCGAGGTGCGCGATGGGGCGCTGAAGAAGCTGCAGGGCAACATCAAGCGCCGTCCCGACGTGATCGGCATGGCCCCCAACCTCGCCGAGAAGATCGCCGCGCGCCGGCGCGAACTCGAGGCCGCCGCAGCCGCCGCGGCCGTCGCAGCGGCGCCCGAAGCGCCTGCCGCAGCGCCCGCCGAGGGACGTAAACTGACCCCTGAGGAGAAGGCGGCGAAACTGGCGGCGATCAAGGCGGCCAACGCGGCGAAGAAAGCTAGCGGTGCGGCTGAGCCGCCAGCAGCCCCCGCCGAAGCCGCGCCTGCCGATGAAAAGGCCGCCCGGCTTGCCGCCATCCGCGCCAAAAATGCCGCCAAAAAAGCTACCGAAGGCGCTGACGGCGCCTCGCCGACCGAAGCAACTCCCGCCGCGCCCACCGATGAGAAGGTCGCGCGCCTGGCCGCCATCCGCGCGAAGAATGCCGCCAAAAAAGCTGCCGAAGGCGCCAATGGCGCTTCAGAGGCGGCGAACGTATCCGCGCCCGAGCCTGCTCCCGCGCCGCCTGCCGACGGGCCCCCCGCGCCTTCGGGCGAGGCCGCCGGGACAGGGGCTGCGCCCGCCGATGAGAAGGCCGCGCGCCTGGCTGCCATTCGGGCGAAGAATGCCGCTAAAAAGGCTGCCGAACAGCAGGGTGAGTGACCGGTTATGTACGATATCATTGACGCGCTCCTCAATCGCACGCTTGGCTTGAACTGGCCCGGCTGGGCCATCGCCCTGATCAGCCACCTCGCCGTCGCTACCCTGCTCTTTGTCATCGCGCCGCTACAGATGCTCTTCCTGACCTACTACGAACGGCGCGCCATCGCGAGGATGCAGGACCGCATCGGCCCGAACCGGGTCGGTCCGGCGGGCTTGTTCCAGCCCATCGCCGATGGCGTGAAGATGTTCACCAAGGAGGACATCGTTCCCGCCGCCGCCGATAAGTGGGTGCATTTCCTGGCGCCCTGCGTGGTGGTCGCCCCGACCATGCTGATGTTCGCCGTGCTGCCCTGGGGTCCGGGGATGGTGCCGGTGGATCTAAATGTGGGATTGCTGTTCTTCTTCGCCATTTCGTCCATCAGCGCGGTGGGCCTGATGATGGCCGGCCTGGCGTCGAGCAATAAGTTTGCGCTGCTGGGGGCCATGCGCGCCGTGGCCCAGATGGTGAGCTACGAGATCCCCGCCGTGCTTAGCCTGCTGGCGGTGGTGATGCTGACGGGGACGCTCTCGATTGTGCAACTGATCGAGGCCCAGGCGGGCCTGTTCATCAGTGTCGCTGACGTGCCCGGCATTCCCGATCTGGGCCTGGGCTGGTTCATCTTCACGCCGGTAGGTTTTCTGGCCTTCATCGTCTTTTTTATTGCCGCCCTGGCCGAAGGTGAGCGCACACCCTTCGATATTCCCGAAGCCGACTCGGAGATCGTCGCCGGGTACATGACCGAGTACAGCGGCATGAAATTCGGCCTGTTCTACCTGGCCCAGTACGTGCTCAACTTCCTGCTCTGCGCCATCGCCGCGGTGATCTTCTTCGGGGGCTGGCAGGGTCCGGGCGTGGGCTGGCTCTACGCCCGGGCCATCTCGCCCGCCAATCCCGACGGCAACTGGGTGTTCAACGTCCTGGCCGGCTTCCTGGGGGTGTTCTACCTGCTGGCCAAGACCTACGCCTTCTTCTTCGTCATGGTCTGGCTGCGGGGGGCCTTTCCGCGGCTGCGGGTGGACCAGTTGATGGATTTTGGCTGGAAGTTTCTCATTCCGCTCACGCTGGTGAACATCGTAAGCGCCGCGATCTGGGTGGCGCTGCTGCGCTGGGGGCCGGAGCAGGGCATCACCTTCACCCTGCACTGGTCGCCGCTCCTGCGCTGGGGCGTGGCCTTCAGCGTCACCCTGGCCCTGAACCTCGTCGCCTACATTGCGCTCGCGCGTATCTTCGCCGCCGCGCAGGCCCAGCAGGGCCGGATTGACCTCGATGAGTACCGCGACACGCTGACCGCCACGCTGCGGTAGGGGGGCTATGGCAACGGTCATCCAGATCATCTTCGGGCTGATCGCGGCCCTGGTCATCGGCGCGGCAGTGATGGTGGTGACGGTGCGCAACGTCATTCATGCGGCCCTGTGGCTGATCGCCTGCTTCTTCGGCGTCGGCGCGCTGTACCTGCTGCTCGAGGCGGAGTTCCTGGCCGTCGTGCAGGTGCTGGTTTATGTCGGAGCAATCTCTATCCTCATTCTGTTCGCGATTATGCTGACGCGCCAGGTGACCGGGGAGGGGGTGCGGCAACTGGTGGGCGGGTGGCGCCTCTGGCTCACCGCGGCGATCAGCGCACTGCTCTTCGCCGTCGCTATTGTTCCGACCGTTATCGCGCACCGCTGGAACATCCCCGCGCCGCCTGGCCCTCCCGGCACGCCCGAGCCGCTGGCCGGGGTGAACGAACTGGGGCGCGCCTTCGTCTATGAGTTTCTGTTGCAGTTCCAGGTGGCCGGCGTGCTGCTCACCGTGGCGCTGATCGGGGCGATCGTGATCGCCTTCGAGGAGCGCGCCCGGCGCCGCCGCGTGCTCACCCTGGCCGAGGAGCATGAACTTCGCAAGCGCCTGGCGCAACCGCCCCCGGTGGAGGCCCCGGCGGGCGAGCCGGCGCCCGCGCCCCGCGCCACGCCGATCAGTGAAGGAGAGACACAACCATGACTGCGGCGGTTCCCCTTGAGGCGGTGCTGGTCGTCGCCGGGGCCCTGTTCTGCATTGGTCTGTTCGGCGCCCTGTCACGGCGCAACCTGATCGGGGTGCTTATGGGCGTCGAACTGATGCTCAACGCGGTGAACATCAACCTGGTGGCCTTCTGGCGCTACCTGGAGCCGCGCTTCATCACCGGGCAGACCTTCGCCATCTTCATCATCTGCGTCGCCGCCGCCGAAGCCGCCGTGGGTCTGGCGATGGTCATTGCTATTTATCGCAACTGGCTTACTGTCAATGCCGATGCAGTGGATTCGTTGAAAGGGTGAGGCGATTTTGGATTCTGGATTGCCGTGTAGCTCTACTTTGTCACGTTGTCCCTGGCGGGGTTGCGGGGGCCGCAGGCCCCCAAAGATCCTCCCTTACCTGGTGGCGGCGCGGCGAAGCCCCGCTGCACCAGGAAGAAGAAAGCTCGGAGGGGTGAGGCAGCCCCTCGGAACCTCCTCGCAGCGGAGGCCACAGCACGTGACAGGGTAGAGGCAAGGGGCGCCTTGCGGAAAGCAATTCAGCCGTTGAGATAGTGTTGAACGCATTGGTGCGGCAGAGTGCGCGGAGAGCTTCAAAAAGCGCTGCACTGCGTGCCTGGCGGCAAATGTGCACACGTACCCGTTGAACCGATGTGAGGATGGCGCATGGCTCTCTTTCTCCAACTGGCCTGGCTCATCCCGGCGCTGCCGTTGCTCGGCTGCGCGCTGATCACCTTTACGCCCCTGCGCCACAGCAAGCCCGCCAGTGGCTGGACGGCCATCGCCCTCATGCTGCTGGCGACGGTCCTGGCAGTGGGCCTGCTCGCCGCGACGGCCCAGGGGCTGGCGCTGCGCGAGGGGCAGGTGGTGAGCCTGGCCGGCGGCCACGGCGGGGAGGAGCACGGCGCTGCCAAAGAGCACGGCGCGGGTGAGAAGCACGGGGCCTTCGCCTTCCCCGAGCCGAACCTGGTGCAACGCATCGCCTGGGCGCCCACCGGGAGCAGTGTGTTCACGATGGGGCTCTACGTGGATACCCCCGTGGCGGCCATGCTGGCGATGGTGACGATCACCGCGACCTGCATCCACCTCTTCTCGCTGGGCTACATGGCCGCCAATGCCCGCCAGAGCCGCTTCTTCAGCTTTATCTCGCTCTTTACGGCGGCGATGCTGCTGATGTGTATGGCCGATAATCTCCTGCTCTTCTTTATGGCCTGGGAGATTATGGGCCTCTGCTCCTACCTGCTGATCGGCTTTCTCTATGAGCGCCCGCAAGCCTACCGCGCGGCGGTCAAGGCCTTCATCGTCACCCGCATCGGCGACGTGCTGATGCTGCTGGGACTGGTCTACCTCTACACGCAGGCCGGCAGTCTGACCCTGGGGGTCAACGAGGGGGAGATCTTCAACCCGGCGTTTCTAGAGCGCATTGGCGCCGAGCGAGGCTTCTTCGGTCTGAGCCACGCCACCGGCATCGCCCTGCTGCTCTTCTGCGGCACCATCGGCAAATCGGCCCAGTTCCCCCTGCACGTCTGGCTGCCCGACGCGATGGAGGGTCCGACGCCGGTGTCGGCGCTGATCCACGCGGCCACGATGGTGGCGGCGGGCGTGTTCCTGGTGGCCCGCACCTACCCGATCTTCCTGGCCGACGGCGGCGCGGCCCTGGGGGTGGTGGCCTTCATCGGGGCCTTCACGGCTTTCTTCGCCGCCACCATCGCCGTGGCGCAGTTTGACATCAAGCGCATCCTGGCCTACTCGACGCTCTCGCAACTGGGCTTCATGGTCGCCGCTCTGGGCATCGGCGGCTGGGTCGCCGCGCTGTTCCACCTCCTGACCCACGCCTTCTTCAAGGCCCTGCTGTTCCTCGGCTCCGGCTCGGTCATCCACGCCATGGAGGCCACCCCGGCCATCGAGCGCCTCCACCACAGGGACGAGTACGCCGCCCAGCAGACCGCGCAGGACATTCGCAACATGGGCGGGCTGCGCGCCCATCTGCCCTGGACCTTCTGGACCTACACCGCAGGCTACCTGGCCCTGGCCGGCGTGGCGCCCTTCGCCGGGTTCTGGAGCAAGGACGAGATCCTGGCCGACGCCTTCAAGGGCGGACACTGGATCGTCTTCAGCGTGCTGACCGCCGCAGCCTTCCTCACGGCGTTCTACATGACCCGCCAGTGGCGTCTGGTGTTCTTCGGGAATTTCCGCGGCGAGCACCCGGTAGTGTTCCACAACCCGGAGGCGCCCCGCAAGGCCGCGCATCACGCCGATGCGCATCACGACGAACACGAGGAGCGCCACGGCATCCACTGGCACGAGGACCCGACCATGACCGCCGCGCTGGTGGTGCTGGCCGCCTTCGCGGTAACGGCGGGCTTGTTCAACCTGCCCTTCGCCATCCCCGGCGGCCACTGGCTGAGCGACCTGTGGGGCCAGGAGGCCCTGCCCTTCAGCCCTCTGGTGGCGGGCATCTCGCTGCTGGCGGCCCTGGGCGGCATCGCGGCGGGGTGGACGTTCTACGCCGGGGCCTTCGCCCGCGCCAGCGACGCCGACCCGCTGGCGACGCGCGCGCCGGGGCTGTTCCGGTTGCTCCACGAGAAGTACCGGGTGGACGAACTCTACCAGGCCAGTTTTGGACGCCTGGTGGCAGTGCTGGCCCTGTTCTGGGCCTTCATTGACCAGATCCTCAACCGCGTCATTGACGGCATCGGCCAGATCACCCTGTTTGTGGGGCGCTTTAACTTCATTGTGGACGACACCCTGTTCAACGACGGCCCCGATGCGCTGGCCGGCGGCACGGTGGCGACGGGCAAAAACACCCGCCGCGTGCAGACCGGCAGGGCCCAGGATTATGTGGGCTACGTCTTCGCCGGGGTGGTGGTGCTGGCGGTGTTTTATCTGTATGTGCTGCGGCGGTAACGTGAGACTTCGCCTGTTGTGGAAGTTTGGAGGGCCAATGCCACGAACTTTATTCGCAGCGGCCCGGAACTCGCTGCTTCTCACCGGAAAGAGAAATTGCCGGGAAACGCCTCTCGCGTGCAGCGTGTCTAGATGATGCGCGGTTGCAACATCAAGGACGCAAACGATGGATTATCGCGAAGCGAGCCCCTATCCGGCAACAGCGCCTGATGAACAAACGAATGATCGCCGCGTAAGCAACGGCGACATCAACAAACTGTTTGACCAGGATCGGCCTGCTCACGGCTGGTATCGTTTCGTGCTTTCCTTCCCTCCGCACCTGGTTCGTGATTATGTGCGGCGATTTGATCTCCGAGATCATCACCGTGTTCTCGACCCATTTTGCGGTACCGGCACAACGCTGGTTGAATGTAAGAAGTTAGGCGTTCCAAGTACAGGTTTCGAAGCGAACCCATTGGCGCATTTTGCAGGACAGGTCAAAGTTGACTGGTCTCCCGATCCCGAAAGTCTCGTGAAACATTCCGAGCATGTGGCAGAAATTGCGTTAAGAATACTCGAAGAGGATGGGATTACAGATAATCCTTTGCTTAACCAAATAACTGAGAATGACCTTACAGATAAGAGTCTACGAACTATCAATCCGGAGCTTATGCAGCTCTTACTCGCCAACTCCATCAGTCCCCTTCCATTACACAAGGTTCTTGTCCTTCTCGATTGCTTACGACAAAACGCAGATCCGCGATTTGAAAGACATCAGCGACTCGCGCTTGCGAAAGCCCTGGCGTTCTCTATTAGCAACCTGCATTTTGGGCCAGAAGTTGGGATTGGCCCAAAGAAGCTGGATGCTCCAGTTATCGCCGCCTGGTTAGATGGCATCTATGTAATGGCGAGAGATCTGCGACAGTTACAGCAGTTCGATCGCACAGAAGCGGTAGTATATCATGCAGACGCCCGACGAATATCAGATGTGTTGCAAAACAGTTCGATCGATGCGGTCATCACTTCTCCTCCTTATCCAAATGAAAAAGATTACACTCGAACAACGCGACTTGAGAGCGTACTGCTTGGATTTATTCAGAGTAAGACAGAACTGCGGGCTCTGAAACAAAATCTTTTGCGCTCTAATACTCGCAATGTGTACAGGGCGGATAATGACGACCAATGGGTGGCATCATTCCCCAAAATCCAACATCTTGCTGACGCAATTGAGGCTCGACGCGCCGAATTACAAAAAACTTCAGGTTTTGAACGACTATACGCAAAAGTTGCGAAACTCTACTTTGGGGGCATAGCACGGCATCTTGCCGATCTGCGTGCCGTTTTACGTCCAGGGGCACAGCTAGCATATGTTGTCGGCGATCAGGCTTCCTATTTTCGAGTGATGATACGAACAGGCGAACTCCTGGCAGATATAGCGCAAACTCTGGGCTATGAGGTCGTAAGCATAGATCTCTTTCGCACACGCATCGCTACCGCAACCAGAGCGCAGTTGCGAGAAGAGGTTGTTGTTTTGCGCTGGCCCGGTAGCGCTATAAGTTTGGTCTAACGTAAAAACAGGCGGTTTAACGGGTGTGAGTGAACCTGTTTTCGCCATATCTCTGGCCAATTGCAGTGTGAGAGAATATTAATGAACTGCTGGCCGAGACAAAAGTGCCAGACAGCACGCCCGGTATTCTTGCAATGCGAGAAAAGCATTGCCGTCTTGTTCCGCCCGATAATTTCTCCGTAGAAGATTTGCAGCAGTATCGTAAGCTGCCAGTGGAAGATTAGCTGATTTTCACCTCAGGAACGCATCTATGGATCTGCCCGCATACTTGATCCCTTCACCCGATGGCGTGCCCTGGCTGACGCTGCTGGTCCTCTCGCCGCTGGCGGGCATCCTGCTGGTGGGGCTGGCTGCTGCGTTGCGCCTGGACGACCGGATCGCGCGCCTGGGGGCCACGGCGTGGACGGGCGTGCCCCTGGCCATCGCCCTGGTGGTCTGGTCGCGCTTTGACCCAACGGCCAGCGCCGGGGGCCAGGGCGCGGTGCAACTGGTGGAGAAGATCCCCTGGATCCAGGCCGTCCGCGTGGACTACTTCCTGGGGGTGGATGGGCTGAGCCTGCCCCTGGTGCTGCTGACGACGGCGATCGCCCCGGTGGCCATGCTGGCCTCCTGGCGGCTCACCGACCGGGTGAAGGCCCACTACGCCCTGCTGCTGCTGCTCCAGGCGGCGATGCTGGGCTTCTTCGTGGCCCTGGACTTCTTCTTCTTCTTCATCTTCTGGGAGTTCAGCCTGGTTCCGGCTTACTTCCTCATTCAGCTCTGGGGGCGCGAGAACCGGCGCTACGCCGCCTTCAAGTTTTTTGTTTACACTATGGCCGGCTCGATCGGCATGCTGCTGCTCTTTCAGGTCATCTACCTGTCGGTGCGGCAGGCGGGCCTCCCCACCTTCGACCTGATCGCTCTGGGGCGGCTGGGCCTGGGCCTGCCGGTGGAGGGGGTGACGGGCACGTTCCGCGACATCCTCTTCGCCTACATGGAGCGACTCGGCGTGGCGAACGTGCTGGGACGCTACCCGCTGCTCTACACCAGCATCGCCTTCTGGGCGATCTTCATCGCCTTCGCCATCAAACTGGCGGTGTGGCCCTTCCACACCTGGCTGCCCGACGCCTACGCCGAGGCCCCGGTGGCCGGCAGCATCCTCCTCAGCGCGGTGATGAGCAAGATGGGGGCCTATGGCATGCTGCGGATCATGCTGCCCTTCGTGCCGGATGCCAGTCAGTACTTCGCGCCGGTGATGGGCGCCCTGGCCCTGGTGGGGATCGTCGCTGGCGCGTTCGGCGCCCTGGCCAACGTGGGCGGCGACATCAAGCGGCTGATCGCCTACACCTCGATCAACCATATGGGCTACGTAATGCTCGGCATCGCCGCCGCCGCCGCGCTGCCCGGCGGGGCTGCCCAGGACAGCCGGGCCATCGCCCTCAACGGCGTGATGGTGCAACTGGTGGCCCACGGCCTCTCCACGGCGGCCCTGTTCTACCTCGCCGGTGCCCTGCACGCGCGGACGGACACCTGGAGTCTCAACGACTTCGGCGGGCTGCGGGTGATCGCCCCCACCTTCGCCGGGGTGATGGGCACGGCCATGTTCGCCAACCTGGGCCTGCCGGGGCTGGCCGGCTTCGTGGGGGAGTTCTTCATCTTCCGCGGGGCCTGGGCGACTCTGCCGCTCTTCACCGCCCTGGCGACCATCGGGCTGATCGTCACCGCCCTGGCGCTGCTGTTGATGTTCCAGCGCCTCTTCCTGGGGCCGCTCAACGAACGCTGGAAGGGCCTGGCCGACCTGCGGCCGGCCGAGTTCTGGACGATGCTGCCGCTGCTGGCGCTCATGCTGCTGATCGGCGTCTATCCCGGGCCGCTGATGAACCTGGCAAACACCACCGCCACCCAGCTCGTCGCCGTGTTTCAGCGGGCGCTGAGTTGACCGTATTTGCGGGCGCACCGCGCCCATAGCGGGAGCGCGCGCTCCCTTGAAAGCACGTATGGGCCTGTTCACGCTTCCGACCACCATCCCCTGGTTGAGCCTGATCTGGCTCAGCACGGTCGCGCCCGCCGCGATCATCGCCCTCATCCCCAATCGCCAGGCCGAGGCCATGCGCTGGACCGGGGCGATCTTCGCGCTGATCTCGCTGGTGCTCTCCCTGCTGGTCTGGCTGGCCTACGATCCGATCCGGGGCGGCTTCCAGTTCATCGAGCGGCTGGAGTGGATCCCCCAGCTCGGCATCTCCTATCTGCTTGGCGTAGACGGGATCAGCCTGCCAATGCTGGTGCTCAACGGCGTGGTAATCTTCACCGGCGCGCTGATGAGTTGGAACATCGAGGAGCGGGTCAAAGAGTACTGGGTGCTGCTGCTGTTGCTGACCACCGGGGTGTACGGAGTGTTTGTCGCCCTCGACCTGTTTCTCTTCTTCGTCTTCTACGAACTGGCCGTGCTGCCGATGTATTTGCTGATCGGCGTCTGGGGCAGCACGCGCAAAGAGTACGGGGCGATGAAGCTTACCCTGTTCCTCATGGCTGGGAGCGCGCTGGCGATCATCGGCATGCTGGGGCTGTACTTCGGCTCGGGACTGCGCACCTTCGATATGCTGGTGCTGTCGCGCAGCGTGACCCTGGCGGGCGACCTGCAGCGCATCTTCTTCCTGCCGATGTTCGTGGGCTTCGGCGTGCTGGCGGGCATGTTCCCCTTCCACACCTGGAGTCCGACCGGACACGTGGCGGCGCCCACAGCGGTGAGCATGCTCCACGCCGGCGTGCTAATGAAGCTAGGGGCCTATGGCTGTATTCGGGCGGCGATGTGGCTGATGCCGGTGGGGGCGAACCTCTGGCTGCCGGTGATTGCCGTGCTGACCATCTTCAACGTCGTGTACGGGGCGACGATTGCCATGGCCCAGCGCGACGCCAAGTTTATTATCGGCTACTCGTCAGTGAGCCACATGGGCCTGGTGCTGATGGGGCTGGCCGCTGCCACCCAACTGGCGATGACCGGTGCGGTGTTGCAGATGTTCGCCCATGGCATTATGACGGCACTGTTCTTTGCAGTCGTCGGGCGCATGATCTATGATCGCACCCACACGCGCCAGTTGCCCGAACTCGGCGGCCTGCGCAAGGTGATGCCCTTCGCGGCGTGGATGTTCATCCTCGGCGGCCTGTCGTCCATGGGTATGCCCGGGCTGGCCGGCTTCTGGGCCGAGTTCACCATCTTCCTGGGCGTGTGGGAACGCTACCCGCTGATTGCGGTGATCGCCGCCATCTCCATCCCCGTCACCGGGGCCTACATTCTCCGCGCGGTCTGGGCCACCTTCGATGGGGAGGTGAAGAACCCCGAGTTCTTCAAGCTGCCCGCGCTTACCTGGCAGGAGCGTACCGGCGCGATCATCCTGGCGGTGATCCTGGTGGTGGTGGGCATCTACCCGGCCATCCTCACCGAGCTGATCAACACCGGGGTGCAGCCGGTGGTGGCCCAGCTCAGCGGGGTGGTGGTGGCGGGGCGATAGGCGTCTGTCCGGATAGCCTGGGTGTTCGATGCCGCTCCGGGAGCGCTGCGCGCAACCCTCTGGGATGCGCTACCGCGACGGGCAGAGGCGTGGGGAAACCCGGTTTCCCCACCCGCCCCCTGATGACCAGGGCACAAGCGTTCCCGGGAGGGTCGCGCCCTCCCGGCAGGCAGGGGCGTGTGGAAACCTGGTTTCCCCACCCGCCCCCTGATGACCAGGGCACAAGCGTTCCCGGGAGGGTCGCGCCCTCCCGGCAGGCAGGGGCGTGTGGAAACCTGGTTTCCCCGCCCTCCTCCACACGACCAGGGCGCGAGCGTTCCGCGGGGAGGGCCGCGCCCTCCCAGAACTTCGCGCAGAGGTTATCCTAAGGAGTGACCGGTGTTTCAGATCACCGACATCCCGCGGCTGCTGCCGGAGATCCTGCTGCTGGTGCTGGCGCTGCTGGTGCTCGGCTCGGACATCTTCGAGAAATGGGGCCGCACGCCCGAGGCGCAACTGGAACGGGTGCGCTCCTCGGCCTCGCTGACGGCGATCGGGCTGGGGCTGGTGTTCGTCATCGCCCTGTTGCAGAGCGCCTATGTGCCCGGCACCCGCGCCCCGCAGGGGCCGATCGGCAACGCGGCGCTCGACTGGCTGCTCACCATTCTGCGCAATCTGCAGAGCGGCGGCCCCGGCGGCGAGCCAATCACCGGCGCCTTCGCCACCGACCACTTGACAATGATCGCCCGGCTGACCTTCATCGGCGCGGCCTTCATCGCCAGCCTGCTGTGCCTGGACTACCGTCCGAGCGCCCATCCGGCCGAGTTCTACGCCCTGATCCTCTTCTCGACCCTGGGCATGTGCCTGATGGCCGGGGCCACCGAGTTCATCATGGCCTATCTGGCAGTGGAACTGACGAGCATCCCGCTGTACATTCTGGCGGGCTACTTCCGCAACGACGCGCGCTCGTCCGAGGCGGGGATGAAGTACTTCCTCTTCGGGGCCATGTCGTCGGGCATCCTGCTCTACGGGATGAGCCTGGCCTACGGCTACGCCGCCAGCGCCCTGGCCGGCAATGTGACGGCGAATGACCTGACGCAGTTTTCGCGCATCGCCCAACTGGCCGGCGACGCCGGCCCTGGTTCGGGGCTGCTGACGCTGGGGATGGTCTTCGTGATTGCCGGGGTAGGCTACAAAGTGGCGGCGGTGCCGTTCCACGGCTGGGCGCCTGACGTCTACCAGGGCGCGCCCACGCCGATCACGGCCTTTATCTCCACGGCCTCAAAAGCGGCCGGCTTTATCCTGCTCCTGCGCCTGCTGACCACGGCCTTCCCCGCGCTCAGCGGCGGGGCCAGCCTGGCCGACCTGGGCGGCTGGACCAGCCTGGCGGCCTTCCTGGCGCTGCTCACGGTAGTGGTGGGCAACCTGGCGGCCCTGCCGCAGACGAACGCCAAGCGCCTGCTGGCCTGGTCGAGCGTGGCCCACGCCGGCTTCGTGCTGCTGGCGCTGGTGGCCTGGGCCGCGCCGCAGCCCTTCGACCGCGACCAGGGCGCGGCGGCGCTGCTGTACTACCTGGTGGTCTACACCCTGACCAATCTGGGGGCCTTCGGGGCGCTGGCAGCGATCAACCTGCTCGTCGGGGGCGACGAGATCGCCGATCTCAACGGCCTGGCGCGGCGGAACCTGGGCCTGGCCGCTCTGTTCACGCTGTGCATCCTCTCGCTGGCGGGCATCCCGCCGCTGGCAGGGTTCTTTGCGAAGTTCTACGTTTTCATGGCCGCCTGGCAGGGTGGAGCGCGCTGGTTGGTGGTGGTGGCGGTGATCACCACGCTGATCAGCCTCTACTATTACCTGCGGCTGCTCAAGGCCATGTTCATCGCCCCGCCGTCGAGCGAAACGCCCCTGTCGGCGCCGCCGGCCATCGTGGCCGCGGTGGTGGTAGCGGTCGTGCCGCTGATCGTCGTGGGCCTGTTTCCGAACCTCATTCTGGGGGTGATCAGCCGGGTGCAGACCGTGGCGGGGATGTAGGGGGCTGGGGAAACCGGGTTTCCTTAGATCCCTGATAAAGATGAAGAATAGAAACCGGTATTCGCCCGATAGCCCGGCGGCTGATGAAGATGAAGAATAGAAACCGGTATTCACCCGATAGCCCGGCGGCTGAAGCCGCGGGCTACTGATGCGAAGCCCGCCTTCGCGGGCTATACCGGACTCAATTCTTAATCCTCATCAGGGGCAAGAAGGTGTTTTCCTGGGAGGGTGAAACCCTCCCAGACCCTCCCCTGAATATCCTCTTGCCCCACTCGTTACGATGACACGCTCTCGGCCTGGGCGGCCTTTTTGGCGGCGTGCTCCTGCTCGGCCAGGTACCAGGTGGCCTCCATGGCCGCCTTGCAGCCCTCGCCGGCGGCGGTGATCGCCTGGCGGTAGATGTGGTCCACCACGTCGCCAGCGGCGAAAATGCCGGGCACATTGGTGCGCTGGCGTCCGTCGGTGACGATGTAGCCCCCCTCGTCCAGCGTCAGAATGCCCTCGAAGAGCTTGGTGTTGGGCACGTGGCCGATGTAGGGGAAGACCCCATCGGTGGCCAGTTCGCTGGTCTCGCCGGTCTTCAGGTTGCGGATGCGCACGGCAGTCACGCGGTCCTCGCCGAGGATCTCCTCGACGACGCTGTTCCAGACGAAGCGGATCTTCTCGTTGCTGAAGGCGCGCTCCTGCAAGATGGCATCGGCGCGGAGCGTGTCGCGGCGGTGGACGATGATCAGCTCGCTGACGTAGCGGGTGAGGAACAGACCCTCGTCGAGGGCGCTATTGCCGCCGCCGACCACCACCACCTTCTTGCCGCGGAAGAAGAAGCCGTCACAGGTGGCGCAGTAGCTGACGCCGCGGTTGGCCAGGCGCTCCTCGCCGGGGACGCCCAGCTTGCGCGGCGAGGCGCCGGTGGAGACGATGATGGTATCGGCGGTGAGCTGCTGGCCATCGTCGGTGGTAAGGGCGAAGGGGCGCTGCCCGGCGTCAACCCGCGTCACCAGGGTATCCAGAAAGCGGGCGCCGAAGCGGGCGGCCTGCTTCTCCATGTTGTCGGCGAGTTCAAAGCCGCCGATGCCCTCGACGAAGCCCGGATAATTCTCGACTTCAGCGGTGGTGGCGATCAGGCCGCCGGGCTGCAACCCGCGCACCACCAGCGGCTCCAGATTGGCGCGCGCGGCATACAGGGCGGCGGTCAGGCCCGCGGGACCCGAGCCGATAATCACAACTTTGTTGTGCATGCAAAACCCTCCTCGCGAACGCACAGGGGAGCATACCCCCCTGCGGATGGCACAGGCATAGTATACCATACCGCACAAGAGTGACACGCGATCGAAAATACCTCGTAGGGGTATAAGACGATCTACGGGGCGGCACGCCGCGGCCCTTCGGCGACGCGCGCCCATCCCGGCGGATGATCCCCCCGGCGGTGCCGGTGAACCCGCCCCGTGGCGACGCGCGCCCATCCCGACGAATCATCCCCCCGCGGCGACCCGTAGAGACGGCCCGCCGGGCCGTCTCTACGTCGGCCCCGGGACCGGCACCCCATCCGGGGCGGGCCGCCGCCCCCCGCCTGCCCCGGGACCGGCGCCCCATCCGAGGCGCGGCGCGGCCCCCCGGCGGCCCCGGAACCGGCGCCCCATCCGAGGCGCGCCGCCCCCAACCGCCCCCGGAACCGGTAATGCCATGCGGGGCGCGCCCCCGCCCCGCGGTTGCGGTTGCGCCTTCCTTACCCGGCGTGAAGATTCCCTCCCCCGACGCGGCGCGGCAGGGGTGTACGATCGCCGGTATCCGGCCCTCGCTTCGCATGCAAGGAGGCAGCAATGCGAATCGTCGTGCTCACGACCCAGGATAATTACACCGTCGGGCTGCGGGCCGCTGCCGCCGCCATTCAGCGCGACTACGGCGTGCCAGTCGCCATCAATGTCTACACCAGCGCGGATCTGGCCGATCCGGCCCGCCTCGCCGAGGTGCAAGACGAGGTGGCCCGCGCCGATTTTGTGCTCGGCGCGATGCTTTTCGGCGAGGCCTATGTGCGCCCGCTCGAGCCTATCCTGGCCGGGGCTTCCTGCCCGGTCGCCGTGATTATGAGCAACCCCGCCCTGGCGCGGCTGACGCGCATGGGTAAGTTCACCCTCGGCGATCAGAGCGCCGAAGGCGGCCACCACGGGATCATGCAGGCCCTCAAACCCAGGCACGGCCATGGCGAGGTGTCGCGTCAGCTTGCCATGGTCAAGGGGCTGACGAAGGTCCTGAAGTTCCTGCCCGGGCGCTTCCGCGACCTGCACAGCTTCATCAGCCTGCACCAGTACTGGGTCAACAACAGCCCCGAGAACCTGCAACGCATGCTCTGCCTGATCGGCGAGCGTTACGTGCCCGAGCTGCGGGGCCGGCTGCCCGTGCGCGATGCCGACCTCTACCCCGATGTAGCTCTCTGGCACCCCGACGCTCCGGGACCCTTCGCCGACCTGAAGAGTTACGAGAAGTGGCAACGCAAACGTCGCCTGCGGCTCGACCGGGGCGTGGTGGGGCTACTCTCGCTGCGGGTGATCACCCTCGGCAACAATGTGGCTCACCTGGGCGCCCTCATCCACGCGCTGGAGGCGCGCGGGCTGGAGGCGCGCCTGGCCTACACCGCCACCCTGGATAACCGGCCCGCCCTCGACTTCTTCAAGGACGCCCAGGGTCGCCCGACGATTGATCTGCTGCTCACCACCTCGGGCTTCGCCATGGCCGGCGGCATGGCCCAGAGCCGCCCCGAAGAGGCCCGCGCGGCCCTTGAGGCGCTCAACATCCCCTTTCTCCAGGCCATTCCCCTGGTCTTCCAGCGCGTCGAGGAGTGGCGACGCGATGAGCGCGGCCTGAACCCGATGCACCTCGCTATGAACGTGGCCCTGGCCGAACTCGAAGGCGCCACCGAGCCGCTGGTCTATGGCGGCCCCTCGGGCGACAGCGGGGTAGCCGTGCCCGTGCCCGAGCAGATCGAGCGCCTGGCTGACCGCGTGGCCCGCCGCGTGGCCCTGCGCCGCAAGGCCAACGCCGAGAAGCGCGTCGCCCTGGTGCTCTTCAACTTTCCGCCCAGTATGGGCAGCATCGGCACCGCGGCCTACCTGGACGTGTTCGCCAGTGTCTACCGGCTGCTGAGCGAACTGAAGGCCGCTGGCTACCAGGTAGAACTGCCGGCCAGCGCCGAGGCTCTGCGCCAGATGGTGGTCGAAGGCAACGCGCTGATCAACGGCACCGACGCCAACGTGGCTGCCCATCTGACCGTTGAGGAGTACCGCCGGCTGTTCCCCGCCTACACTGAGATCGAACCCTACTGGGGGCCGGCGCCGGGTGAACTGCTGACCGATGGCCGGCGGTTCCAGATCCTGGGACGTCAGTTGGGCAATGTGTTTATCGGCGTGCAGCCCACCTTCGGCTACGAGCGCGACCCCATGCGCCTGCTCATGGCCCGCGACGCCGCCCCGCACCACGGCTTCGCCGCGTTTTATACCTGGATCGACCGCGTCTTCGCTGCCGATGCCGTGGTGCACATCGGCACCCACGGCGCGCTGGAGTTTATGCCCGGCAAGCAGGCCGGCCTGGGGCCGACGTGCTGGCCGGCCCGCCTCCTCGGCGGCCTGCCTAACATCTACTACTACTGCGTCAACAACCCCAGCGAGGGCACCATCGCTAAACGGCGCGGCGCGGCTACCCTGGTCAGCTACCTGGTGCCGCCCGTGCAGCACGCCGGGCTGTACAAGGGGTTGCGCCAGTTGAAGGACAGCATCGAGCAGTACCGCCAGCGCCCCGATCCCGGGCTGCTGGAAACCATTGACGCTCTGGCGCAACAGGTCGGCCTGGGCATGGTTAATGGCGCCGCCGCCGGGAACCTGGAAGAGGCGCCGGACGCCGAGGCGCGCCTGGCCCGCCTGAGCCACGAGCTGCTGCAGATCGAGCAACGCCTCATCCCGGTCGGGTTGCATATTCTGGGGCGGCCTCCCGAAGCCGACGAGTTGACCGACATTCTCACTCTGGTGGCGGCCTTTCAGCGCCCCGTCGCCGGCGCGCCGACCCTCCCCGAGCGCGTCGCCGCTACGATGGGTCTGGACTACGCTACTCTGCGCCGTGCCATCGCCAGTGATCCCCAGGCTCAGGACCAGTGGCGAGCTATCGAGGATCGTTGCCGCGCCGCCGTGCGCCGCATGGTAGAAGGCGGGCCGCTGGAACTGGAAGGGGTGGACGCGGGTGAACTGACCCCGCTGGCGAACTTCCTGCAAGACCTGCTCACCCGGCTGCGCACCGACAACGAGGTGCGCGGGCTGCTCAACGCCCTCGCTGGCGGCTACACCCCGCCCTCCGGCGGAAACGACGTGGTGCGCGACCCTTCGGTGGTTCCCACCGGGCGCAACCTCCATGGCCTTGACCCTTACCGGATGCCGAACGAAGCCGCCCAGACCGAAGGCGCCGCCTGCGTGCGCGAACTGCTGGCTCGCCTCGCTGCCGAGCAGGGGGCGCTGCCTGAAACAGTGGCCATGGTTCTCTGGGGCACCGACAACATCAAGACTGGCGGCGAAGGGGTGGCCCAGGCTCTCGCCCTGCTCGGCGCCCGCGCCGTTACCGATGAGCTCGGCAAGATCGCCGATGTCGCCCTCATTCCCCTGGCCGAACTTGGGCGCCCGCGGGTAGACGTGGTTTGCACCGTGAGCGGTATTTTCCGCGACCTGATGGCCCACCAGGCTATGCTCATCGACAGGGCCGCCCGGCTCGCCGCAGCCGCCGACGAGCCGCTGGAAGCCAACTTCGTGCGCAAGCACGCCCTGGCGCTGGCCGCGTCGCTGGGCGTGAGCCTCGAAGAAGCCGCGGCGCGCGTCTTCTCCAACGCGCCCGGCTCCTACGGGGCCAACGTCAACCACATGGTCGAACAAAGCGCCTGGCAGGACGACCAGGAGCTGGGCGAGGTCTTTATGAACCGCAAAGGCTTCGCCATGACCCCCGGCGGCGAGTGGCGCGAGGCCCGGTCCCTGCTGGAGGGCGTGCTGGCCACTGTCGAGGCCACCTTCCAGAACGTGGACAGCGTCGAAACCGGCATCTCCGACGTTGATCACTACTACGAGTACCTTGGCGGCGTCACCAAGAGCGTGGAGCGCCTGCGCGGCGCCCGGCCCGTGGTGATGGTCGCCGAGGTCGAGGCCCTCAGCGGGGCCAGCGGCGGGCGGGTGCGCACGCTGGAGCAGATGGTGCGCCTGGAGAGCCGTGCCAAGCTGCTCAACCCGAAGTGGTTCGAGGGCATGCTCGCCCATGGCTACGAAGGCGTGCACGAGATCGAAGTGCGCGTTAGCAATACTTATGGCTGGAGCGCCACCGCGAACGCCGTGGACGGCTGGGTCTACCAGGGCGTCGCCGAGACCTACCTGCTTGATGAGGCCATGCGCGAGCGGCTGGCCCGGCTCAACCCCCACGCCACGGCGGGTATGGCCCGCCGGCTGCTCGAAGCCTGCGAACGAGGCTTCTGGCAGGCCGACGAAGAGACCCTCGAACGGCTGCGCGGCATCTATGCCGACCTGGAGGACCGCCTGGAGGGGGTAACGGGGTAATGCCATTTTGGATTTTGGATTTTGGATTGCCATATCTAGCAATCCGAAATCCAAAATCCAAAATCCAAAATCGAATAAGGCGCTTGCCCTTTGCCATTTCCGTCCCTCCTTGCTATACTGGCCCCGCTTCGCGACCCTACCAGAGCGGAGAGGGATGGCCGTGAAAATCTACAAAGCCCGCGCCCCGATGCGCATTGGCTTCTTTGGCGGCGGAACGGACGTCAGCCCCTACGCCGAGGAGTACGGCGGCAAGGTCCTCAACTGCACCATCAACCTGTATGTGCGCTGCATGCTCAGCCCGAGCACCGAGCCGGGCCTGATCATTCGCTCGCTCGACCTGCAGGAGGTCAGCCGGCAGGTCAGCGGGCGCGCCTGGGACGGGCGGCTGACCCTGCCCCAGGCAGTGCTCGACGCCATACCCCACCTGCGACCGGCGTTCACCCCCGAGCGCCCCGGCTACAAGATCACCATGTTCAGCGACGCGCCCCCCGGCAGCGGATTGGGATCCTCGTCGGCCCTGGTGGTGAGCATGCTCAAACTGCTCTACGCCGTGGCCGGGGAGAGTTATGACCCCCACGAGCTTGCCGAGTTAGCCTACCGTATCGAACGCGCCGACCTGGGCATCCCCGGCGGGCGCCAGGACCAGTACGCCGCCGTTTTTGGCGGAATGTGCGTCTACCACTTCGGCGCCGGGCGGGTGATCGTCGAGCCGGTGGCAATGGATCCCACCGCCCTGCTCGAACTGGAGAGCTGCCTGATCATCGGCTACATCGGCGACCGGCAACTGCTGCGCCGGCACCTGATGGAGGACCAGGTGCAGCGCCTGGTGAAAGGCGATACCCTGCGCTACCACGACGAGACCAAAGCCTTCGTTGACCAGGCTACGCGCTACCTGCGCGAACTGCGCATCGCCGACTTCGGGCGCCTGCTCCACGACGCCTGGGAAGTGAAGAAGGCCTTCTCGCCCCACATCGCCCCGCCGATCGTCGAAGAGGTCTACGCCCTGGCCCTACGTCATGGCGCCTGGGGCGGCAAGATCACCGGTGCGGGCGGCGGCGGCTTCATGGTCTTCGCCTGCCCCTTCGACCGCCGGCTGGAACTCGAGCGAGCCCTGACCGCCGCAGGGGTGGTGGTGCGCCCGTTCTCGTTTGTTTCCCATGGCGTGCAATCCTGGGCCGTCGAAGCTGCGCCCTCGGAGCGCGCCATGACCAGATGAAGATTGAACGACCTGCCAGATGATGCGCGGCCCGCGTTCATCGGTTTGACAGGACGGCATACTATCATCATGCAGCGACCAGGGGGAGGCAGAGCAGGCCGACCGGGCGGGGAAATTCCTTGAGCAGAGGGGTTTCCCCGTTGGATTCTTGCCCGCCTTTGAGTCCGCTCGTCTACCACATCGGCGTGCGCTACGGTCTTCTGATCCTGAATCATCAAGCGGCCGCTTGTTACAGATGCGCCACAGTTGGCATACCGCAATCCCCGGTAGGCAGGTCTTTACCGGTTCCATGCCCCGCTCAGCGTATAGTCGGAGAAGTCCGGGGTTGCCGGCGACCCCGCCGTGCCCGCGAAGAGGAGGGATGCCCGATGTGGCGCGCAGTGCTTGACCGTGTTGTCTTCGTGCTGATGAACATGGTGGTGATGGTCATCCTCCATGGCAACAGCAAGCAGTTCTGGCCCAAGATCCCCTACCTGAGCCTCCGCAACGAGAGTACCGCGGAACATACCCGGCTCGTCTTCAACACCCTGGCGATCAGCACGCTGATCCAGGCGCTGTCTGGCCGGCTGCCGCGCGAGCGCTGGCTTCCGCGCGTCCTGGTGCTGGGCGTGGTTCCGGCCATGCTGCCCGCGGTGATCTTCTTCGGCCAGAAGGTGCTGCGCCTGCAGGGCGCCGCGGCCGAGCGCTACAACCTGGCGATGGTGCCGCTGCTGCCCATCGCCGCCGTCGCCGTCGAAGAGGGCCTGGTTGCCCAGCTCGCGCCGCCCCCCGAAACCCCCTCTTCGGCTGATTATTCGCATCTTGTGTGATGGGAAGCGGTCCTCACCCTCCCCCGCCTCCCTGCGCTCGGCCCCTTCCCTCTCTACCTGCGGTGGAGAGGGAGGGGGCTGGGGGGAGGGTGAGGAGCGGCGGTAAGTCAGCCGGTAGCGCAACCCTCCAGGTTGCGTACCCCGGCAAGCGGGTTTCCCCATCCCCCCGCCCGGAGGCGCGACCTCCTTCTCCCACCCCTTGATCACACCTCGACCCCATTGCGGGCAATCACCTCCCGGTACCAGTGCGCCGAACGCTTCCAGATGCGCCGCCCCGTGGCATAATCGGTGTAGAGCAGCCCGAAACGCTTGCTGAAGCCGTGCGACCACTCGAAGTTGTCCAGCAACGTCCAGACGTAGTAGCCGCGCAGGTCGATCCCCTCCTGGATGGCCCGGTGCGCCATGGCGATGTGTTCGCGCAGATAGGCGACCCGCGCCTCATCGTAGACGCCGCCGTCGGGAGCGATGGCGTCGTCGAAGGCCGCGCCGTTTTCGGTGATGTAGAGCGGCACGGAGGTGTAGGTCCGCGCCTGCCGGAGCGTCTCGATGATGCACGCCGGATAGATCTCCCATCCCATTGCCGTGACCGGCCCTGCGGGCGTTATCTGCCGCGCGCCCCCGATGAGGTCGAGAGGGTAGAACTGAGTGACCAGCCGCGAATAGGTGTTGACGCCGAGAAAATCAATCGGAACATGAATGACCTCGAGGTCGCCGGGCCGTATGGCGGGGCGGATGCCGCGCCAGGCAAAGTGGCGCAGGACATCCTCGGGGTAATGCCCGCGAAAGAGCGGCTCTAGAAACAGGCGGTTCATCGCCCCCTCGGCGAAGCGGCTGGCCCGCACGTCCCACGGTCGCGGCGAGGCCGGGTGGTGTGGCCAGAGGATCAGCACGATGCCGATCTGAGGGCCAGCGGCCGCTCCGGCGGCCCCTGGCGGAAACTCGGCCCGAAAGGCCTGTACCGCCAGCCCGTGCGAGAGCAGCAGGTGGTGGGCGACGGTGAGTATGACCCGGGGATCGCGCCGGCCCGGGGCGTATTCGCCCGTGCCATAACCGTAAAAGGTCTGGATGAACGGCTCGTTGTGGGTGACCCACAGTGGCACGTCGGCGCCCAGGCGGCGGAACAGCAGCGCGGCGTACTCGGCGAAGCGCAGGGCCGTGTCGCGGTTGGCCCAGCCGCCCCTGTCCTCCAGGGCCTGCGGCAGGTCCCAGTGATAGAGTGTGACATTTGGTATGATGCCACGTGTGTTGAGGGCGTCAATCAGGCGCCGGTAAAAAGCCAGCCCCCGCTCGTTGATCGGCGGAGCGCCGGTCGGCAATATCCGCGGCCAGGCGATGCTGAAGCGGTAGCTCTTCAACCCCAGTGCGGCCATGTGTTCGACGTCTTCCTGCGAGCGATGGTAGTGATCGCAGGCCACGTCGCCGGTGCTGCCATCGGCGATCTTTCCCGGCGTATGAGCAAAGCGGTCCCAGATGCTCTCGCCCCGGCCATCTTCGTTCCAGGCGCCCTCGATCTGGTAGGCCGCCGTCGCTGCGCCCCATACAAAGCCGGGCGGGAAGGTGAGGTGAGTCATTGTGTTTCTACCTGATGTGCAAATGGGCCAGGGAGGCTACCAAACAATTGAAAATAGACCGCATGTGAGACCTGACCGGTGGGCGCCAGGATTCCGCTGCGGGAACAGGGATCGCCCATGCACCTGCCTGTCAGGTCTTTGCGTCATCTCCCCTATCGATTGGTAGCGAGGATCTGGAAACCGCGCCCTCCCAGGAAAACCCCTGACCCCGCTGGTGAAATCGCGGCTACCCTGACGTTTGTACCATGACGAACCCTGTTTCATCGGGAGGGTCGGGGATGGCTTTGGACTCCCCCGCCACCCTTTAGGAGTCTATAAAGTGAGTTTCGTGGGATTTCCACCCCCCTCCCAACCTCCCCCCGTTGGGGGGAGGAGCCGGACCCCCTCCCCCGGCGGGGGAGGGTTGGGGAGGGGGCGGAGTTACTGAAAAACTTAGTTCACAGAGTATTTAGCCATCTATGAAAAAAGCCCTGGTTCTCTCCGGCGGCGGCGCCCGCGGCGCCTATCACGTCGGCGTTATCGAGGCGCTGGTCGAAGCCGGCTGGATGGAGGATGGCCGCGGCCCCGACATTGTCGCCGGCACCTCGATTGGCGCGGTCAACGCTGCGGCGCTGGCCTCCGGGTTGCCCGTGGCCCGTCTGCGCGAGTTATGGCTGCGGATGCATACTGAAGATGTGCATCGTCTCTCCCGTGACCTGCCGCCGGTGACCCGCCCGCTGCTGCGTTTTCTCCTGCGTAATGTGTTGACCTCGCAGGCCCGCGGCGGCGCCGGGCGCTATGCCCTGCCCTCCGCGGAACGCGCCCGGAGCGCCGAAAGTCTTCTGGAGCGCCTTGGCGCACTGTTTCGCGCCCGGCCCTTCCGCGGGCTGCTCGATACCACTCCCTGGCGCCGCACGCTCGCCGCCTGGATGAATTTTCCGCGCATTAACAGCCCCGACGCGCCGGCCCTGCTAATTACCGCCACCGAGTTGCAAAGCGGCGCCCTCGAGGTTTTCTGTAACCGCCCGCTCCAGGGCCGCCCGGCCCAGACCATCGGCATCGATCATCTGCTGGCCTCGTGCAGCATTCCGATTGTTTATCCCTGGACCGAGATCGGCCAGCGCAAGTACTGGGATGGAGCAGTGATCGCCAATACGCCCCTCGACCCGGTGATTGACCTGGCCGGCGAGGACGACCTGGATATCCTGGTGGTAATGATGACGCCCTGGAATCCTTCCCCTGAGAACGCCTCGGTTGCCGCGCCGCGCGATCTGGTGCAGGCCGCCACTCTGGCCCTCGACTGGACGCTCCTGGCTTCGTATCGCATGGCCTTTGAGACTCTCGAACAACGCAACCGTCTCGCCGAGGCCCTGGCGCGCCTGCGCGCCGCCGGTCTGGAGTTGCCTCCCGGTCCTGTTCCACGGCCCATTGCCCTGCCCACAGTGATTGCCCCCTCGACGCTGATGCCTCTCGACTGGATTATTGACTATGAGAGCGTCAACCACTATCGCCTCTTCGCCCAGGGGCGCGCCGACGCCCTGCGCGCGTTGAACAGCCGGCGGGCCTGATGAAGATTAAGAACATAAACCGGTATTTGACCTGTAGCCCGGCGACTGAAGCCGCGGGCCGCCGATGCGAAGCCCGCCTGCGCGGGCTATACCGGATTTAATTCTTCAAGGGCCGCCTGCCCGGCGCCGGGAGCGCCGGGAAACCTTGTGGCTCCATCTTTACCCGGCGGCGGATCTGCCCACGGAGTGGTGCAACCAACCGGGTTGCGCTGCAGGGGAACTTTCGCCCCTGCGTCGCCGTTGTACTCTTGACGACAGATGATCTGCGGGCGTTGCCCGCCTCGTGCAGGAGTACACGTATGGACACTCGCAATTCGACCCTCATCGGCGTGCTGGCCGGCGCCTTGCTCGTGGCCGTGCTGGCCATCGGCGCCCTTGCCGGTCTCGCTTTCGCCCGCCCTGCGCCGGCCCAGGCCCAGAGCGTCGGCGTCTCCGGCATGCGCCAGGTTACCGTCACCGGCCAGGGTGAGGTGCGCGTCACTCCCGACATGGCCGTGGTGCACCTCGGCGTCGAAACCAGCGCCCCGACCACGCAGGAGGCCCTGGCGCAAAACACCGCCCAGGTGCAGGCCATTATTGACCGGCTCAAGGCCCTCGGCGTGGCCGAGAAAGACATTCAGACCAGCAATTTTAGCATCTACGCCGCATATGCCAACGAAGGCCGCACCGTTACCGGCTACACCGTCAGCAACATGGTCCAGGTCACCATCCGCGACCTGGCCCAGGCCGGCGCCCTGCTCGACCAGGTGGTGCAGGTTGGCGCCAACCGCGTCTACGGCATCAGCTTTGGTCTGAGCGACCCTGCGGCCGCTCAGGCGCAGGCCCGCGACGCGGCGATGGCCGACGCCCGCGCTCGCGCCGAACAGTACGCCCGCGCTGGCGGGGCCTCGCTTGGCAGTGTGCTGGTGATCACCGAGAGTCTCGGCGCCGTCACCCCTATGCCCGTGCTTATGCGCGAGGAGGCCGCCCAGGCCGGCGCGCCGGTTCCGGTGCAGCCCGGCGAGCAGACCATCACCGCGCAGATTCAGGTTACCTTTGAGCTGCGCTGAGAAGGCGCGGCAGACCCATGCCCTGCCAGGGCGACGCCCGTCACCCCCAGGGTGTCGCCCTCATCCCCGGCAGCGACGATCCGGCGGGCCGTCGCTGCCGGCGCTTCTGGACACGCGCCAGATACACGGTTTTGATACAATGCCCTTACCTGATCGTCATCTGCACGTATAAGGCGCATCCGGCAATTCTGCTTGCCCTTTAGTTACACCATACATTCAGGGAAGAGCGTTTCGCAAGCCCAAAGTCCCTCTAGAACCCTCTCGCGCTCAGGGATCCTTGTAACTTCACCGCGCACCAAGCAAATATGAGGAGAGGTTCTTCGATGAGGGGTTTGTTCTCTTATCCGGCGGGCCAGAGCGTAGGGAAATCCGGTTGCCTGTTGTGACGGGCCGTTTCTTTACAGGACTCTTAGGGAACCGGGTATGGCGTCTGCAAACCCCTCTTGCGAACTGGAGGCCCTGCGCCAGCAGCTGGCCGGACTCGAAGCCGAGAATCGACGCCTCCGCGACCTGATCACAATGCCCCCTGCGCAGATCCTGGCGCGGTTGCGCATTTTTGAAACCTTGCCCCTGTATGCACAGGCAGCCATTGTCATCGTCGAGGCTGTTCCTCTTGACCTGCCCGGGCCACGGGTCATCTATGCCAACCCGTCTTTCGAGAGGTTGAGCGGAACCCCGGCAGAGCAGGCTATCGGCCAGCCCCTTGCCCCCCTGCTTGATCCCGAGATCGCCGCCGTCGTGTTGTTTCACCTGCGGCAGCTCCACCCCAACCAGCCCTCTCTTCGCACCACGTGTACCACCCGAATGGAGAAGGGCGAAATACGTGCCTTCGAACTTGAAGCGGTGATGGTTCCCGACATGCAGGGGCACGTTCCGCACGTCATCGTGTACCTGCGTGACATCACCGCCCAGCAGCGCGCCCAGTTTGAGCGCGAGGCCCTGCTTGCCCGTCTGGCCGAGGCCAACCGGAAACTCCTTGCCGAACTTGAGGCCCGCCGCCGGGCCGAACGCAAACTGGAGCGCCTGAACTGGCGTCTGGAGCAAGAGGTTGAGGATCGCACGACCCGGCTCCGCGCCACGATTGCGGAACTGCAAGCCGAGGTCCGCGAACGCCAGCGGATCTCGCTTGAATTGCAGCAGCACCAGGCCTTTCTGCAGGGCTTCCTCGATCACGTTCCGGCGATCATCGCGGTGCAGGATCTGGAGGGACGCTTTATTCTGGTGAATAAGAACCTGTTGCGCTCGCTTGGCCTGACCATGCCCGAGCAGATTCTGGGCCAGAAAGCCGATCGGTTCTATCCGTCCGAGGTCGTCCAGAGCGCCCGGCAGGATCACCACCACATCCGGCAGACCGGCGAGCACATTACGCGCGAATATGGCAGTCTCGACCAGACCGGCAAGGTGTGGCTGGCGCATACCTTTCCCATCCGCGCGGCCGATGGAACGATCATCGCTATCGGGCGCATCGCGATAGACATCACCAGGCGCAAGCGCCACGAAGAGGAGCGCCTGGCCTTCGAGCGCCGGCTCCAGGAAACCCAGCGCCGTGAGAGCATCGGCATCCTGGCCGCCGGTCTGGCCCACGACTTCAACAACCTCCTTGCCGCTATCAATGGCCATGCCGAACTGGCAATGCTTGATCTACCCCCTGGTTCGCCCCTTCGCGAGTGCGTTGACGCCATTGTCCGGGGCGTCCAGCGAGCAACCGATCTGACCGCGCAGATGCTTGCCTATGCCGGCAAGGGCCGGTTCCTGACCCAGCCCGTCCAGCTCAACGAATTGATCAACGAGATGGTCAACCTGCTGCGATCAACGCTCAGCCGCCACACGACCGTACATCAGCGCCTCGGCGCCGATCTCCCTCTCATCGAGGCCGACGCCTCCCAGATCCGTCAGGTGATCCTGAACCTCCTGGTTAACGCCGACGAAGCTCTTGGCGACCAGCCAGGCCAGATCACCCTGGAGACAGCTGTTGAGGATCTTGAGCAGGCCCGGCTCGAACAGTTGATTGGCGGCGCCGGTCTTGCGCCGGGCCGCTACGTGCGTATGAGCGTTAGCGATACCGGCTGTGGCATGGACGAAGCCACGCGCGCGCGGATGTTCGAACCGTTCTTCAGCACCAAGTTCACCGGGCGTGGTCTGGGTCTGGCCGCGGTGCAGGGGATCGTCCGCAGCCACCGCGGCGCGATTGAGGTCTTCAGCGCGCCTGGTCAGGGCACCACGATGCATATCTACCTGCCGGCGAGCGTCTCGACAGCGCTGTCCGAGCCGGATCCTCTGCCGGTAGGGTTGTCTTCTGCACTCTAGAAACTTGCCATTGTGGGTTGGCGCAAAGGCGCGCAGACGCAGGGCGTTCGTGGTTGCAAGGCTTTGCCCCTGTGCGTCGTGGCAGGAAGCGCGCGCAGGGGGGCCGTAGCCGCTACCCGGGGTGCGAGCCTGGCCTGCCGGCGGGCGAAGACCGTGCCTGCCCATGCAAACCTCTGCCCGGTGCGCTATAATGAACATGGTTTCGCGGCAACCACCTCCCAGAAAGAATCGCTACTTTTGAACACGCCATGTCTTTCCGTGTTGAAGCGCCCTATGCGCCTACCGGCGATCAGCCCCAGGCGATAGAAAAACTCGTCCAGGGCCTGCGCAATGGCTATCGCCATCAGACCCTGCTCGGGGCCACCGGGACCGGGAAGACGTTCGTCATGGCCAACATTTTTGCCCAGGTCCAGCGCCCCACTCTGGTCCTCGCCCACAACAAGACCCTCGTCTCCCAGCTCTGGGCCGAGTTTCGCGACTTTCTGCCCGATGCCGCGGTGGAGATGTTTATCTCCTACTATGACGAGTACACCCCCGAGGCCTATGTTCCCTCCAAGGATCTCTATATCGAAAAAGAGGCCAAGATCAACGAAGAGATTGACCGCCTGCGCCACGCCGCCACCCAGGCTCTCTTCACCCGTCGCGATGTGCTGATCGTGGCCTCGGTGTCGGCCATCTACGGCCTCGGCTCTCCTCACGACTATGGTCAGGTGGTCGTCTCTGTGCGCCAGGGCGAGGTTCGCAACCGTGACAAACTGCTGCGCCAGTTGATCGATCTACAGTTTGAGCGCAACGATGTTGATTTTCACCGCGGCACGTTCCGTGTGCGCGGCGACACCCTCGACATCCTGCCCGCCAACAGCGAGACGGCTGTGCGCATCGAGTTCTGGGGCGATGAGGTCGAACGCATCAGCGAGTTCGATCCCCTCACCGGCGAGGTGCTCCTTACCCGCACCGCTGTGGACATTTACCCGGCAAAGCACTTCGTCACTACCAGGGAACAGCTTGCCATCGCTATGCGCAGCATCCAGGACGAACTCGCCGAGCGCCTGCGCGAACTGGAGAGCGCCGGCAAGGTCCTGGAGGCCGCCCGGCTCAAGCAGCGCACCATGTACGACCTGGAAATGCTCAGCGAGGTCGGCTACTGCTCCGGCATCGAGAACTATTCCCGCCATATGGACGGGCGCGCCCCTGGCCAGACACCCTGGACGCTCCTCGACTATTTTCCCGACGATTTTCTGATCTTCGTTGATGAGAGCCACATCACCCTGCCCCAGTTGCGCGGCATGTACCTCGGCGACCGCCAGCGCAAACAGACGCTGGTGGATTACGGCTTCCGCCTGCCCTCGGCCCTCGACAATCGCCCGCTGCGCTTCGAGGAGTTTGAGCAACACATCTACCAGGTCATCTATGTCTCGGCCACGCCCGGTCCCTACGAGCGCGAGCACAGCGAACAGATCGTGGAACAGATCATCCGCCCCACCGGCCTGCTCGATCCGGTGGTTCACGTGCGGCCCACCAGGGGCCAGATTGATGACCTGATCGCCGAGGTGCGCCAGCGCGTCGAGCGCAAGCAGCGCGTGCTCGTCACCACCCTCACCAAGCGCATGGCCGAGGACCTGGCCGATTACCTGCGCGAAGTCGGCATTCGCACCATGTACCTCCACGCCGACATTGACACCCTCGAACGGGTGGAGATCCTGCGTGACCTGCGCCTGGGGGTGTACGATGTCGTCGTGGGCATCAATCTGCTCCGCGAGGGCCTCGATCTGCCCGAGGTCAGTCTGGTCTGCATCCTCGATGCCGACAAAGAGGGCTACCTGCGTTCCGAGACCTCGCTGATCCAGACGATTGGCCGCGCCGCCCGCCACATTGACGGCCAGGTGATCATGTATGCCGATAGTATGACACCCTCGATGGAGGCCGCCATTCGCGAGACCCGGCGCCGTCGCGATATCCAGATGGCCTACAACCTGCGCCACAACATCACCCCGGTAGGCATCTCCAAAAACGTGCGCGATCTCACCGACCGCATCAAGCGCATGGCCGAAGAACGCGCCGCCTACAGCGTCAGCGCCCGCGACGAGCCTCCGCGCCCCGTGCTGGCCGAGATCCCGCGCGATGAAGTGAACAAGCTGATCAAGGATCTGGAGAAACAGATGAAGCAGGCCGCCCGTGACCTCCAGTTCGAGAAGGCCGCCAGCCTGCGCGATCAGATCATTGAACTCAGGAAGACCCTGGCCCTCGATGCTTGATCCATCCGGCAGGAAATCGGGCAGGCCCCTTAGACGCATCATCACCAGGTCTGATCGGAAAGCTATCTCCAGCCATCCAAAATCCAAAATCTAAAATCCACAATCAAAGACACATCACCCGTTACGCCCATGGCAGTTCAGGTCTGGATCGGCGAAAAACCAGAGCACCCCAACGAGCGCCGCGCGATTATGGCCCTGGCGCAGGGCCTGGATCGTCTGGAGGGGCTGTACCTGATTCTGGCCAACTTCAGCGTGGGCGGGCGCACGATTGACCTGGTGATCGTCAAACACGACGCCGTTTTCATTATTGAACTGAAGCAGTGCGATGGGCGGGTGATCGGCAGCGTCAACGGCCCCTGGTTCGTCGAAGGGCGCAACGGCGAACGCAAGCGCCTTAATCCGGGTCGCAAGAACCCCTACAATCAGGTCATCTCGTACTTCCACGCCCTCACCAACTATCTCAACGAGCACCGCAGCGAGTTTTTGCCCGCCCAGAAGATCAACGACGTTGATTTTCGCACCTGCAAGCGGGTGGTAGTGATCGCGCCCTCCATCCAGGAAGGCTCGGAGATCGAGCTTGACTGGAAGGTCGAACTGAAGGGCATGGACGAATTGCCGGCCTACCTGATCACCGAGCGCTCCTCGGAGATCGAGTTGACCGACGAAGAGATGCTGGCCATCCCTCAGATGTTGCGCCTGACGCCCTGGCAGGAGATCAACGCGGTGCTTCGCGGGGTGATCGGCGACCCGGAGCTGGCCGCCGACCCGGTCGAAGCCGGGGGCGGGCGGGAAAAAGCCGTCGCAGCAGTGTCGGGTTCGCCACCAGGCGGCCCTACCACGGCTCCTGACGGCGATGGCGCCCCCGCGCCGCCCGCGGGCGAACCCGACACTGCTGGCGTTGCGCCTTCCGGCGGCCTCTGGCAGCGCGCCCTGATAGCTTTCCGCAGCGCCAGCGGGCGCCTGGCCCTGGCTATGGCGGCGCTGGTCATCGTCCTGGCCCTGGCCCTGTTCCTTCGCCCTGCCCGTCTCATCCCCGTTGCCGATGCGCCCCCCGCGCCGCTGGTCGAGGTCACTGGCCTGCCCGCTGGCGGCGCTGCCTTTCCCATCGGCGCCGCCGAACAGGGCTGCCTGTGGATCGGCTACCAGGTGGTGGCTAAACGCTTCGACACCGCCAGCGGCAACTGGCTCAGCATCGCCGAAGGCGGCAGCGCCACCGCCGATCAGCCAGAGGTGGTGGTGGCCCTGGAACGCATCTCCGCCTGCGATGGGGCCGTCCATCTCACCTGGAGCGTGCAAAACAACTCCGACCGCATGATCGAGTTCCCGCTCGATCGCGACAACATCCACATCAGCGATGGTCTTGGCAACGAGTATCTGATTGATGACGACGCTTCGGAACCCTCGGCTATTCGCGTGGCCCCTGGCGCGCAGGAGCGCGGCACGGCCGTCGTCAAGCAGCCGTTGAATAGCAGCGCCGCCACCCTGCATGTGCGCCTCAAAGATCAGCCGTTTGGCGAGGCGAGTTTCGTAGTCGCCTTACAGCGCTAGGTCCGGTTGCTCGCCGCGGCCTTACACCCCATCACCCGCCTCGCCCTCATGGGAAGGGTCGCGCTGCGCCTGGCGCCGGGCCACCGCCGCGCGCAGCGCCTCGGGCACGGCGACGGTGCGCTCCGTCGCGTAATCATAGGCCACCTGCACGCTCTGGCCGGTGGCAATCATCGCGCCATCGCCTGCCCGCGCTACCACGTATTCCATTGTGAAACTCTTCGTGCCAAACATGGTCACCCGCACCCCGATCCCCAGCCGTTCTCCGAAATAGGCCGGCCGTTTGTAGCTGATGGTCTGCTCGGCCAGAATGATGCCTATCTCCATTAGCGAGGCCCCGGTCAGTTCGAGCAAATATGCGATGCGCGCAGCCTCCAGATAGGTGGCGTACACGGCGTTATTCACGTGCCCGAAGGCGTCGAGATCGCGGAAGCGCACCGTCTCCCAGTGTACGAACGGATACTCGGCCAGCAGCGGTGGGAGGTCACTCATACGGCTCCTGCGGGTACAAAGAGAGGAATAGCGCAACCTGGAGGGGTGCGCTCCCGTTCTTCCCCAAGAAAATACAACGTGTAAAAATACGGGCCGGAAACCCTGTTATAATGGCGAACAATTCTCGTGACGCCCGGCACGTTACAGCGTCGCCACGACTGGCAGTGCGGGAGGGGACCATGGCGGAGACGAAGGGTACGATTTTCATCATGGACGATGACCTGGCGCTGCAGGCCGTGTTAGAGTACGCCCTGCGCAACGCTGGTTACGACGTCGTGCTGGCGCCCGATGGTCTTGAGGGGTTGCAGATGCTTGAAACCCTCAAACCAAGCCTGGTGTTGTGCGATGTGATGATGCCCAATATGGATGGCGTTGAAGTGTTCCAGCGCATCAAAGAGCGCCTCCAGGACGACGGCATTCCGATCATTTTCATGACCGCGTTGAGCCGCAAGCCGTGGTTTGCCGATCTGGAGGCCGAAGGCGCGGTGATTATCCAGAAGCCGTTCGATGTTGATCGCTTGCTGGAGATGATTGATATTACGTTGTTGTAGCGCGGCGCCGCCATGCACCTGCGGGCGGCAAAAGGGTTTCTCGAGAGGGCGCAGTCCTTCCAGACGCTCACAGCAGGCAGGTGCATGGCGTTATCGCGAAGGGAGCAGGGTCCTCCCAGAACCGCCCCTCTAACCTTCAACGCTAGAGCAACAGACCGACCCGCTCGAACGTTCTTTACCCTCCTGGCGCGGCATCGCGCGCAGTGCGTCGAACCGTGGTCGCAGCCGCTGGTAGGTGGCGCTCAGATCTTCGGGGATCAGCCGGGTGCCGCCCACGATTGGCAGGAAGTTGGCGTCCCCGTTCCAGCGTGGCACGATGTGCATATGGAGATGCTCAGCAATGCCCGCCCCCGCCGTTCGTCCGAGGTTGATCCCCAGATTGAAGCCGTGCGGCGCGTACTCTGCTTGCAGGATCCCCACGCTGTGCCGGGTCAGTGTGAACAGTTCTTCGGCCGTAGCTGCGTCGAGGCCGGCGAGGTCGGCGGTGTGAGCATTCGTCACCACCATCAGGTGGGCAGGGTTGTAGGGGTAGAGGTTCATCACTACGAAACAGCGTTCGCCTCGATACAGCACCAGGCGCTCCGCATCGCTTTCGGGCTCTGACGCTGCCATGGCGCAGAAGATGCACCCTCCATCCGCTTTGCCGTCGCCTTGCTTGATGTACTTCATCCGCCAGGGTGTGAATTTGATTTCCATCCTTGGCTCCTCGTTGAGCGTGTCTGGATCGTCGAGGGAGGGTTGGGAAGGCGAGTCCCTCCCGAAGGCGGTGTGTAACCGCGAAGGTTGCGCTGGCGTGACGGGCTGAGGCGCGGGGGGCGGTGATCGCCCCTCAGCGCCTCTTTGTGGCTGTCGAACGCCAGGAGCGAACCAGCGCCACCACTCCGGCTAGCAGGAGAGCGGCGCCACAGAGCAATGCTCCGACCGCCACGGGCCACAGAGGAACTCCCGCTAACCCTGGCCCGCCAGGCGATGTCACGCCTGCACCCGGGAGACTCGCTGCCGGTTCGGTGAAGCGGTCGGCAGGCGCGGTTTGTGGGACCGGAGTGGCGACCGTGGTCTGCTCTGGAGACGGGAGGGTCGCGCGCCACTCGGCGTCCAGTTCGTCTACGCCGCGCCCGAGCACCGTTTGCAGCGCCTGGTCTACCGGCATTGCCGCAGCGAAGGCCAGCGCCAGCGCCCGCACCCTGTCGGCGCCGTAGGTCGCGATAAGGTACTCTACCACTGCCTGGCTCTGGGCATAGGAGAGCAGGGCCTGATCGGCGTCGGCGGGAAAGCTCGCCGCGAGGGCCTCCAGCGGGATCAGGCGCCCCTCTCGCGCGGCTTGCTCCAGTTGCGCGTCGATCCAGTCGTCGCGCCGGGCCTGGGCGTACATCGCCAGCCCTTCATCGAACCATGACGGCGGCCCGCCATAGGGGTTATCGGTCAACTGCGCCAGCACCTGGTGGGCCAGTTCATGGGGGATCAGCCGCCCGGCCTCGGCTTCGTCGCCGGGCGCGATCGCCCCGATGATGACGCCCAGGTCGGTGAAGGCCTGCCCGCCGATCCAGTCAACCGAGTTCGCCTGGAGCGCCGTGCGCAGATCGGCATTGGAAGCGTAGATATAGATGCGCACCGGTTGTTGCAGTTCTGCGCCCAGCGCTGCGGCGATGCGGTCAAGCCCGGCAGTCGCCGCGGTAATCAGCGCCTCGCCGAAGGCCGCGCCGCCCTGGTACCAGAACACGGTGACGTTGCGTTCCGTGCGTTCGGCCCAGGGAAAGCGCTCGTCGTGATGGATCACCTCGGCGAGCGGGGTAGTCACCTCGGCGCCGCTGGCATCGCGGAGCGCCCAGCGGTAGGCGATGGCCGTCCCCGGCGGATAGTAGTACACCTCGGTGTCCAGCACGTGGCGCGCCTCGATCCGCCGGCCCGGCGTGACGGGCACGTCTACGACCGTCAGCACACGCTGGCGCGTCGCGCCGTAGAGCAACTGCGCCGCCACGATCTCAGCACCCTCCGCCCTGGCGGTGAGGTTGAAGGTGATGCGGGCAGGAAACTCGGAACGCGCGCTCGTCGAGACCACCTCGATGCCCGCCACGGCGCCGGCGGTTTCCACCGGCGCCAGCAGGCCAGCCATCAGCAGCGCCAGGATCAGAAAGTGGCGGGCAAGCGGTTTCACTGGTTGGCGACGTTCCAGCGCAGGTAGGCTTCAATAAAATCGTCAATCTGCCCATCGAGCACCGCCTGCACGTTGCTCGTCTCGTAGTTGGTACGGTGGTCCTTGACCAGCGTTGAGGGATGCAGATAGTAGGTGCGCATCTGGCTGCCGAAGGCGGCATCGCGATACTCGCCGCGCAGGCGCGCTCGCTCTTCGGCCTGCCGCTGCAACTCGCGCTCGAGCAAGCGGCCGCGCAGCACTCGCAGCGCCGTCTCGCGGTTCTGCAACTGTGAGCGCTCATTCTGGCAGGTCACCACGATGCCGGTAGGCAGATGGGTCAGCCGCACGGCCGAGTCGGTGGTATTCACCCCCTGGCCGCCGTGGCCGCCTGAGCGAAACACGTCTACGCGCAGATCTTCGGGCTTGATCACCACCTCGGGCGCATCATCCACCTCGGGCATCACCTCGACGCGGGCAAAGGAAGTTTGCCGCGTATGGGCGGCATTGAAGGGCGAGAGGCGGATCAGGCGATGCACGCCGGCCTCGGCCCGCGCGTATCCGTAGGCGTAGGGACCGCGCACTTCCAGCGTGGCGCTCTTGATCCCCGCCTCGTCGCCCTCGCTCCGGTCAACCACGTGCACGTCGTAGCCTCGCGACTCAGCCCAGCGGATGTACATGCGCAGCAGCATTTCGGCCCAGTCCTGCGCATCGGTGCCGCCCATCCCCGCCTGAATGGAGATGAAGGCGTCGCGGTCGTCGTAGGGGCCGCCGAGCAAGAGGGCCAGTTCAAACTGCCGCAACTCCTGCGCGGCGCCGCGGAGATCGCTGGTGATCTCGTCGCGCAGCGAGTCGTCGCCTTCCGCCTCGGTCAGTTCAAGCAACTCGCCCAGGCTGCGCAGGCGCTCCTCTAGAGACGTTAAGCGGCCGACTTCTTCTTTCAGGCGCGTCAGGCGCTGCATCACCGTCTGCGCCGTGCGCGGATCGTTCCAGAGGCTCGGATCGGCGGCCTGTTCTTCGAGGGTCGCGATCTGCGCCTGTTTGCCGGCCAGGTCAAAGATGCCCCCGGATCAGAGCCAGCCGTTCGCGTAGTTCATCAAGTTCGGTGTCGAGTTCTTGCATGGGTCGGGTCCTCCTCCAGGTAATGAGCGGTTGCTTCATGGTACCACATGTCGTCGGGTGTTGCCCCCAATGCGGGCAGACGCAGCGCCCGACCCCGCGCGCGACTCGGGGGGCGTTGCCGCCCATTCCTGGAAGGGCAAGGGGGAGATCCGGGCTCCATGTCATCGTATCAGACTGTCAAGATCACCGATAATACGTAGACCGTAGTAAAGGCATGATCGCCTCAAATACCCTTGACAACACACCGCACGGCGCTATAATGCGCATAGAGCCTTTTCCCCCCGTGACGCGCTGGAAGGGCGATGGGTCATCGCGGGCATGGTTGAACCGGGCGACCGGAGCGACGTTTCTGGCGCTTTGCTTTCTGAACCCGCGCCATCTTCACGTCCGTCGTGGTGCAAGTTTGCCTCAGAGGCCGGTACCGGGCCGCCGCGTACCATCAGGATGAACAAGAGGTTTCCCGAAAGGCCGAAGCCTTTCTGCCGCTTCCCATTGATACGGATGTGCACAGCAGGAGTCGATCATGCGCTTCCGGCTCACCCGCCGCTTTCTCGAGGCGTGCGTCGTCAGTCTGGTGCTGGGGATCGTTGTCGGGGCGTGGGTGGCGCCGCGCCGGAGCGTGGCGATGGATCAGGCGCTTTTCTTTGCCGCCACGGGCCAGCGTTTGAGCAACGAGTACGGCTTTCTGGGCCACTGGCGCGATAGCAATGGCCCGCTAACCCTTGGCCCGCCGATCACCCCGCACCTGGTGGAGAACGGGTTGACGGTGCAGTACTTCGAGCGCGGGCGCCTGGAGTTGCACCCGGAGTATGGAGGCGCCATCCTGCGCGGGCGGCTGGGGGCCGAATACAGCGAAGCGCTCTGGCGGCGCTTCGAGCCGCCGGCGCCCGTGGCCGACCTGCCGCTCGACACGCGCCTGTTTCCCGAAACGGGGTACACGGTCGGCCCGCCATTTTTGAGCTACTGGGAAGCTAACGGCGGCCTGGAGGTCTTCGGCCTGCCGATCAGCGCGCCAGCCTGGGAGTACGTCGGCCCGCGGCTGGCGCTGGTCCAGTATTTCGAGCGCGTGCGTCTCGAGCATTACCCCGACGCGCCAGCGGCGGAGGCCGTCCAGATCGGCAGCCTGGGGCGCGATCTGGTCCTGCTCCGCGGCTTGCCCACCTTGCCGGGCGCGCCTGAAGGGGCGGTGGTGGTTGATAACGGCGGCCAGCCCCTCGCCCAACCGGCCCCGCCCGCCCAACCATTCGTTGTGGCCGCCGATGCTCCGCCGGCCACCGAGGCGCCCGCTGCGCTGGCGGCGCCGGCGCCCCCGCCCACCGTCGCCCCTCCCGCGCCATCCCCGCCCCGGGCCGCCCCCGCCCCCTCCTCCGGCGGTAAAAGCATCATTGTGGATCTGAGCGACCAGTGGCTCTACGCTTACGAAGGCCAGCGCCTGGTCTTCGACGCTCCGGTTTCCACCGGGCGCGATGGCTTCAACACCCCGGTGGGCCGCTTCGCCATCTATTACAAGGTGCGCTCGCAGACGATGCGCGGGTGCGCTGGCGGCGAGTGCTGGAACGTGCCCAATGTGCCCCACGCGATGTACATTGTTGGCGGCGTGGCGCTGCACGGCACCTACTGGCACAATCAGTTCGGCACGGGCGTGCGTCGCAGTCACGGTTGCATCAATCTGCCGCTTGCGTCGGCGGCCTGGCTCTACGGCTGGGCGCCCCTGGGCACCCCCGTGAACGTGCGCTGGTGAGCGCCACCTTACGCCTCAGGCCCCCTCCCATCAGGCGACGCCAGCGAGCCGGCGTCGCCTGGCATGCCTTCGGCGCGCAGCCGGCGTCGCCGGGTCCGACGGTGTGCTGACGGCTATCTCCATCCAATGCATACGCATCATTCCCGGCCCCTGTTCAGATGACGTGGGCAACAACCCGAAATCCAAAATCCAAAATCCTAGATCCAAAATCAGTCAGGCGGAGTGCCGGAGGGCGAACCATGCTATAGTTCTTCCACCACCAAGCGGATCCTGGAGGAGAGACCCATGCCCCCATCCCGTAACCGCCTCGGCGTCGTCGTTAGCGGCTCACTCAGCGAGGGGCTGACCGTCCGGCTCGACGCGCATACGAGCGTCGAAGACATGCGCGTCGGCAAGTTCGTGGTGATCCAGGGCGACCGGCACGCCTTCTTCTCAATGGTCACCGATGTCGCCCTTGCCGCAACCAACCAGGAGGTGCTGCTCGACCCGCCCGACGGCGACCGCTTCGTCCATGAGGTGCTCGCCGGAACGGCCACCTATGGCGCCCTCGAACTCACGCCGCGCCTGATGCTGCCCCTGGAGCGGAGCGAGCAGTCCCTGCTGCCGGTGAAGACCATTCCCCGCCACTTCGCGCCGGTGTATGAGGCCGAGGCGGAGGATTTCGGGCGCGTGTTCGGGCAGGCCGGCGGCGCCTCGTTCGAGATCGGTCGCCCCCTGGATATGGACGTGCCCGTGTGCCTGAACCTGGAACGGCTGGTGGAGCGTTCCAACGGCATCTTCGGCAAGAGCGGCACCGGCAAGAGCTTTCTGACCCGCCTGCTGATCTGCGGGACGATCTATGCCGATGTGGCCAGTAACCTGATCTTCGATATGCACAGCGAGTACGGGTGGGGCGCGCCGTCGGAGGGCGGGACGTTCGTCAAGGGCCTGCGGCAACTCTTCGGCAGCGACGTGCTGGTCTACACGATTGATGCAGAGGCCTCGCGGGGACGGCCCTACGACGGAGACCTGGTCATCGGCCTTGACCAGATCGAAGTCGAGGATGTGATCGCTCTGGAGGAGGAACTCAACCTCAGCAGCACCGCTACCGAGTCCTCGTACCTGCTCTTCGACCGCTACCGGCAAGGGTGGCTGGAGGCGCTGCTGGAGATGGACAGCGAGGCCATCCGGGAGTTCGCCGAGCGCAGCGGGGCCCACGCCGGGGCGATCAGCGCGCTCAAGCGCAAACTGGCCCGCATCGCCCGGCTGAGCTTCGTGCGCGAGCGAGCCGATTTTTCCGCCGTTGACCGGTTGATTGACGCCCTGGCCGCCGGGCGTCACGTGGTGCTGGAGTTCGGGCGTCACGACAACAGCCTGATCTACGTGCTGGTGGCGAATATCATCACCCGGCGCATCCACCGCCGCTGGGTGGAGCAGACCGACCGCGCCATCCAGACCCAGAACCAGGCCGACCGGCCCCGCCCGCTGATGATCACCATTGAGGAGGCCCACAAGTTTCTCAACCCGCGCGTGGCGCGGCAGACGATCTTCGGCACGATTGCCCGCGAGATGCGCAAGTACGGGGTGACGCTGCTGGTAGTTGACCAGCGCCCGTCTTCGATTGACCCGGAGGTGATGAGCCAGCTCGGCACGCGGGTCACTGCCCTGCTCAACGACGAGCGCGACATCGAGGCGGTATTCACCGGTGTGAGCGGCAGCGCGGGGCTGCGGGCCGTGCTGGCGTCGCTCGATAGCAAGCAGCAGGCCCTGGTGCTCGGGCACGCTGTGCCGATGCCGGTGGTGGTCAGAACCCGAACCTATGACACGGGCTTCTACGCGGCGATGGAACGGCGCGGGCCGCGGCGTAGGACGGCGTCGCCCGGCCCGGCCCGCCCGGCTCAGGAGGAAATGGACGAGTTGTTTCCCGATTGAGTGAGCGGGGGAAAGCCATGTTCTCAGGTGTAGAGTCTTTCGAGCGAGAAGCGGTTTTCGGCATTCCAATGCGCTTACGATCCTCACCCCCCGCCCCCCTCTCCCGCGCGCGGGAGAGGGGGGAGTCAGGCGTCCCAATGCCCCGGATGGCGCATGCGACGCGAGCATGCGCCGGAAAACCCTACATCTGAGAAAGAAAGCCATGCCCGCCCTGGAGGGAAAGCGCCTGGGAGGCTGCTGGCGCCGCTGGTTGGCGTGAAGGAGCAGGCGAGTCTGGCAGGTGTCACTCGCCGGATATCCCGGCCTCTCTGAGAGCGGCAGCTTGCTCCTCAGTGGCCTTCGCCTCAGCATCGGCGAGCCGTTCGACTTCGATCGTGCGCGCCATTCGCCGGTCGAGGGGATAGGTGGCGCTGCCAAGCCGAATGGTCAACGGTCCGTCGAAGGGGGCGCTGCCGGTCACTTCAATCTGCGCTCCGGGCACCAATCCCAGATCGGCCAGGTAGCGCAGGCGCTCGCCGCTCTGATCGCGCACCCGCACAACGCGCCCGCGCTCATGGACGGCAAGGTCCGCCAGGCGCGTGCCGGTGGACGCCGGGAGGTTGCCCTCGAGGGTGGGTATCGGGTCGCCGTGGGGGTCAAAGGAAGGGTGGCCCAGGTGCTCGGCGATGCGCGCCTCCAGCTTCTCGCTGATATGGTGCTCGAGCCGCTCGGCCTCTTCGTGCACCTCGTCCCAGCTATATCCGAGGGCCTCGACCAGGTAAAGTTCGAGCAGCCGGTGATGGCGGATCACCTCCAGGGCGATGCGTTCCCCGGCCGCGGTAAGCATAACCCCCTGGTAAGGCGTATGCTGCACCAGGTTCATCTCGGCGAGCTTCTTGATCATCCCGGTGACCGAACCGGGCTTTGAGCCGCGCTGTTCGCCGAGCAGTGAGGTGGTGACCACGCCGTGCTGCTGTTGCAGGGTATAGATGGCTTTCAGGTAATCTTCAATGGCAGGTGTGACGCGACCGTGTTCCTCTGAGTCGGGCATCAGAGCGCTCTCTTTCTGCGGGCGAGCCGGCGCCGGATTGCTGTCCTGGTCAGGACAACTTTATCACACCCCCGCACATCGTCGCAACCACCGTTGCGGGGGTAATGCCGCCGTGCTATGCTGATGTGAACATAACCGGCTGCCTGCAGGGCAACCTTCAGGGTCGCCCTGCTCCAGCCGCATCACTCCGAATTAATGCCATCGGATAGCCTGGGAAGGGAACCATGACCATCACTGATCGGATGCTCACTGGAGCGATTGCCAACAACCCGGCCAACTATGAAGGGGATGGCGAATGGCGCTACTCCATTCCCCATCGCACCCTCTACTTCACCAGGGCCTCCGAACCCGATCCGCGGGACGCCGAACCGTATTTCGCCCTCCCTTCGCTCAACCCCGACGGCTCGCAGCGCATGGAGCATGCCTTCCGGCAGTTCATCAAGCGGCGCTGGCCGCCAAGCCGGCAGCGCGAACTGGAGCGTTTTGCCGAGAAGCGCGGGTGGCACCTGGCGATGGAGCTGAAGTACGGCGGCGGCGCTTTGGAGGATCACGAGGCCGAGGAATGGCAATACGTGGTCAACCGTGAACTGCAGCGCCTCGCCGCCCAGGTGCGGGCGAAGATCGCCGAGATTGAGGGCAACGCCTGATGCCAGGCAAGCGCGGCGGGCAGGACGCTTCGCCAGGAGTTGCCTTTTGATGATCGTGCAAGCGCAGGAAAGCCGTGAGGGACGCAGGGCCTTTCCCCAGAGACTTTACTGGATGGCGCCCCCCGCTTCCTTCTCCTCGAAGCGGCGCACCTGCGTATAGGGAAACCCGAATAGCCGGTAGGTGGCGCTGGCAGTGATGCGACAGGGGCCGTTGGGCGCGGCGCTCAAGGGGATCTCGGCCTCCAGCGCCTCGCCGTCGGTGGTGGCGCTGCCGTAGCTGTCCCCCAGTTGCAGATCAAAGATGATGCTGATGGGGCGCACCCCCAGGCCATACGACCAGGTGATTGTCGCGTAGAACGGGCCAGGGCCGCTGATCGCCGCCAGTCGCGCCTGGCGCACCCGACCAGGCAGCAGGGTCGCGCCCGCCAGCCAGAGGCCGCCGATGAGCAAGGCCGCGCGCCAGAGCCATTTCTTGCCGGTGCTGCTACCCATAGGCTCCTGGCCGGGGCAACCCGGAGGATTGTCCCGGCCTGTGTGGTTTCCAGAGGCAAGGGGGAGGAAGACGTGACCTGCCCGGAACACCGAGTATCTATCGCGTTTCTCGAAAAGATTGACCCGCAACGCCAGGCGTCCGCAGCGGATCAAGCGTTCCGGTCAGTGCTCTAATGATGGTGAATGGTTTCCGGATCGCTGATGTATCGGGGAGCTTCACGATAGCGCCCCCGGAGATCGTTCAGGCGCACGGCGAACACGTCACGCAGATTGCGGAGCGAGTCGCGCACCGGGTTCACCTTGGTCTCGGCGCCGTAGCGCCAGCGTACCGGCACCTCGGCGATGCGGTAGCCGCATTTGCGGGCCAGGAACAGCACTTCGACATCGTAGGCGGTCACCGCGGCGCCACGCACCACCGGCGCATTATCGCCGTAGATCCGCACGCGGGAGAACAGATCCCGGGCCACCTCGCGGCGCAGCGCCTTGAAGCCGCACTGTGTGTCGTTGATGTCCCGCAGGGCCACCAGGCGAATGATCCAGTTGAAGACCCGGCCCATCACGTGGCGATGCCAGGGCTCGCCTTCGCGGGTGGCGCCGATCCCTTCGCGCGAGCCAATCACCACATCATAGCCGCTGGCGAAGAAGCCCTCAAACTTCACCCATTCCTCGATCGGCACGGCGAGGTCGGCGTCGCACAGCAGCACGTAGGCGCCGCTGGCCGCCAGCGCGCCCGCGCGCACGGCAAAACCCTTGCCGCGATGCTCGCGTCGCAGGACCTGAACCTCGGGGAAACTGGCGGCCACGGCCGCGGTCCGGTCATCGCTTCCATCGTCAACCACGATCAGTTCGCTGGCGAAGGACTGGGCCGCCAGGTAGGCGCGCAACTGCTGGAGCGTGGCGGGAAGCCGGCGCTCCTCGTTGTAGGCCGGGATGACAATCGAAAGGTAGACTGGCTGATCAGAAGGTTCAAGCATGAGCGTGGTGGCTGCACTTCGGCTATAGCGCCAGGGAAAGGGTCTCATCAGGTTGGAGGCGCCGGCGTTTTCGCAGGAAGAGGGGCAGGGCGCGCAGGGCGGCGAGCTGGCCGCGCAACCGGGCGCGGGCCGCCGGTTCACGGATATGGCGCAGGCTATGGAGGGCGAAACGCGCCTGTGAAGCCAGCAGCGCCGGCCAGTAGCGCCGGGCCAGGGGGCCGGGCATATTCTTGGCCCACACCAGGGCGAAGTTGCGCCCACAGTAGTAACTGGCCAGCGTGCCGCCGCCGGTGGCGCTGAGGCGATGGTACACCACAGCCGTCGGCACGAAGATCGTCCGCATGCCGCGGCGCCGGGCCCGCAGGTTCAGGTCCACATCTTCACAGTACATCCCCAGATCCTCGTCGAACACCTTGCCGTCCTCTGCCACAGCCTCCAGGGCCGCGCGGCGGTAGGCCGCGGCGCCGGCGCAGGGGCCGAACACCTCCATCACCGCATCGTACTGGCCGCGGTCGCGCTCCCATACGCCCCGGCTGCCTGGTTCGCCGTCGGGGCGGTAAAAATCGCCCGCCGAGTGCAGATGATCGCGCCGGTCAAACAGCAGCAGCTTGCTGGCGGCGAAGGCATATGCGGGGTAGCGTTCCAGCGCGCCGATCAACCGTTCGAGCCAGGCGGGATGGGCCTCGGTGTCGTTGTTCAGCAGGGCGACGAAGGGCCGCTGCGTGGCGGCGATGCCCGCGTTGACCGCGGCGGCCAGGCCCCGGTTACGTGGCAGGGCCACGACCTGAACCTCACGGTAGCGCGTGGCGAGCAGGGCGCGCGAGTCGTCGACGCTGCCATCGTCCACGACGGTCACCAGGAAATCGCGGCGCGTCTGCGCCCGCAGCGCGTCGAGGCAGGTGGGCAACAGCGCTGCTCCATTGTAATTCGGGACGATTACGTCAATCATACCGCAGCCAGCGTGGCGAGATAGGCGGCGACGGCTTCTTCCCAGGGGCGCAGGGTCAGCCCGATGGCCGCTCCGGCGTGGTTTGCGAGGGGCGAGTAGGGGGGCGGCGTGCTATCGCGGCGGTAATCGGCCAGCTTGATCGGGGTCACCGGCGTGGTGAGACCGGCCAGGCGCAGCACCGTCTGCGCCAGTTCATAGCGCGAGCAGGCCCCGGCGTTGACCAGGTGATAGGTCCCAAAAAAGCCCGTTGCAATCAGAGTGGCCACCGCCTCGGCCACATCGGGCGCATAGGTCGGGCTGCCCACCTCATCATCCACCATCCGCAGGCCGGTAGGGGGAGGCTCCTTGGCGAGACGCAGCACCGTGCGCACAAAATTGCGTTCCCCGCCAAAAAGCCAGGCCACGCGCACGATATAAAAACTATCCAGCAGCTCCCGTACCGCCTGCTCGCCAGCCCACTTGGAGCGCCCGTAGGCATTGATGGGACAGGGTGCATCGTATTCGACGTAGGGACGGCCGGCATCGCCGGGGAAGACCTCATTGGTGCTGATGTACACCAGCGGCGCGTCGAGCCGGCGGCAGGCGAGGGCGACATAGCGCGTCCCCAGGCCATTCACACGGTAGGCCAGATCGGGGTTGCGGGCGCAGCCGTCCACATCGGTATACGCGGCGGCATGGATAACCAGATCGGCGCCGGTGGCGACAACCCGTTCAACGGTAGCGGGAGAACTGAGTTCGAGTTGATCGTGGCCGAGAGGAACCAGTTCGTAGCCCGGCGCCAGGGCGTCGCACAGGGCGCGCCCTAGCTGGCCGCGGGCGCCGGTGATGGCGATCCGCACGTCGGTTGCTCCTTGCTTATGCCAGTTCCGGTTGAGGCATGCGCGGCAGGCCAGGTCGCTCTGGAACGCCGGATATGGCAATCCGCCATTCGAAACGGCAGGAATGAGCGCCACGGCATACTGCCGCGCAGGTCTCGAAGAGGAAGAGTAGCAGAAGGGCGGAGAAGCGTCAACCTGTCTGATGGGCGCCGCGGAGGCGGTGTCAACGGCGCGGCGCCGCAAGACAGTGCGACCTGCGGGGCCGGGGCGGCCGGTGAAGACACTGTAACCGCCGCGGAACAGCTTTTTACCGTTTCTAACCGGCGAAGGATGTACCCTTCATAACGTGGGAGATCAAGCGGCATACAGCGATCGTACGCCATAGGGGGCGACTCGTTCGCGCATCGGCGTGACGCCGGCTGGAAGCGTCGGGGGTCGCCCGCAGGCGGCAAGCGCGCTAGAGCGGCCCGACACGCCCGCGAGCCAGTTGCACCAGGGCCAGCAATTCTTCATCAGAGGGGCTGCCGCCATGCTGCTCCCACCAGCGCCGGTACCAGCGCAGATTCTCGGTAAAGGCCGCCAGTACCTCCTCACGGGTCAGGGGAGGGACTTTCTGGCGCAGCGCCTCCATGGCTTCGGCGCGGTCGCTATCGCTCAGTTCGGCGATGGAGTCGAGAATGCGTTCGGCGCGGAGGAGAAACAGTTCGCGCTCGATGGTCGGGAACTGATCGCCGATTTTACGGATGTTGCCCAGGTAACAGATAGTACGCTGACGGGGCGCCCCCTGATCATCGCGATAGCTTTCGACCAGGTAGGCGTCGTAGAAGCTGGTGTCGGCGCTCAGCAGGTTCTTATGGCGTCGGACAACCCAGCGGACGTACATGGCCCGCCTCCGTGTTTGCAGTGACTTTCAGTATAGCATAAAAGGAGCTTTTTTGAATATAAGAACAGAGCCTTTCTTTCCTTTCGAGCGACTCGTCGGGTAATATTGTTGCTGATCGCACAAGTTTTTAATGGTCTCGGAGAACGCTTTCGATCTGGCGTGCAATCCGTTAGTTGCTTTTCATCCATTGCTCCTAAAAGAGGAAGGAGCGTCGTTCGTCCGAGGCTTTGCCCAAGGTGATGTCATAAAAACAACATCGCGATACATCGAGGTTTTGCACAAAACTTGCAAACGTTGCGGCCTTTTTTACCATATGCTATACTCAGGCCGTCGTACCCTGCCATGCCGCTACTGTGCTGGTGAAACCGCACCTTCCCCTTGTTCCGTCTGCGCGATGGGCGCCAGCGTCTGAGAACCTTCCACGAGGCCCCAGCCTCGACGATATATCAACACAAGGCGATTTAAGGTTCATACCATGGTTGTAGTTCACAGCCTGTACTACAATCGTCTGGTCCCCATCCTCTGTTGCAGAAAGGGGAAGTGTGTATGGCCCTCCTGCGTCTCCTGGTCAAGACCATCCGCCTGTCCATCTTGCGGATCGGGGCGGGGTGGATGTTCGCCCTGCTGACGTTCAACTTCAACCGGATCACCATCGCTGACCTGGGCGCCATCGCGGTGATCGTCACCACATTGATCGGCATGCACCATTTTATCTCATTCTTCCAGGTCTACTGGGGACGCCTGGCCGATCGTCACCCGATCTTCGGTTACCGGCGCACACCGTATATCCTGCTCAGTTCCCTGGTAGCCTCGCTGGTCTTCCTCTTCCTGCCCTCAATCGCCATTGGCCTGGGACAGCGCGATCCTGTCGCGACCGTTGAGGCCTTCCTCTTCATCGGCCTCTTCGGCGTGGCCATGGCGATGAACGGCAGCTCGTCCAACGCCTTGATGGCCGAGGTGACCACCGAGAAGGATCGCGGCTTTGTGGTGGCGGTGATCTGGGCCACGGTGATTATCAGCGGAATCGTCTCTGCCGGGGTCTCGCGGGTGATGATGCCGGTCTACTCGCCCGAGGCCATGCAGCAGCTCTACAATCTGACGCCGATTGTGGTCATGGTGACGACCCTGCTGGGCGTGATCGGCATGGAGCGGCGCATCAGCAAGGAGGAGCACGCTGCGCTCCTCGCCGAGCAGCCCGCCGAGGGGGCCTCGCCCCTTGAGACCTTTCGCGTGGCGCGGCGCTTGATGGCCGTCAATCCCCACGTCCGCGGCTTCTTCTTCTTCGTTCTTCTTGGCATTTTCGGGATTTTCCTCCAGGACGCCATCCTGGAGCCGTTCGGGGCCGAGGTGTTCGGAATGACCCAGGCCGAAACGGCCCGCTTCCAGCAGGTCTGGGGGGCGGGGGCGTTGCTCGGCATGCTCATTATCGGCATTCTGTGTAGCTTGTTCCCCATCCCGAAGAAGCTGATCGCCACCATCGGCGGCGTAGGGATCGTCGCCAGCCTGGCGGCCATCGCCTTCTCGGCTTTCTCCCACCGTCCGGAGTTGATACTGCCCAGCCTGATCGTGATGGGGCTGAGCATCGGCCTGTTCGATGTCGGCGCGCTCTCCATGATGATGGATATGACGCTCGTGGGGCAGGCCGGGCTCTTCATGGGCATCTGGGGCATGGCCCAGGGCTTTGGCAACGGCTTCGCCAATGTGCTCAGCGGCGCGTTCCATACTATCTTGATCGAGCAAATGTCGCTGGCGCCGACGGTGGCCTACGGGCTGATCTTTGGCTTCGAAGCCGTGATAATGGGTCTGGCCATTGTCATCCTGCGCACTGTCAGCGTGCAGGAGTTCAAGGGCCTGACCCGCAAGGAAATCGGTACGGTGCTGGCGATGGATGCAGCCGGTTGAGATGGATTTCGGCTCGCCCGGAAAGCGCGCTCAGCAGCGCTGCGCTTTCCGGGCGGTCACCCGCTCGCCCGCGGAGTCACGAGCGATGATGTACACCCCGGAACAACTGCGGCGTCGTGAGGCTTCACGCTGGACGCGCGTGCAGATCATCCTCGCGCCTATCCAGTTCATTGTCTTTATCATCAGCTTCGCCCTGGTGATTCGCTATCTTATGACCGGCGAGGGGTACTGGATCACCACGATCAGCATCTGGGTCAAGATTGCGCTCATCTGGGCCCTGACGATCACCGGGATGCTCTGGGAACACGATATGTTCGACCACTACTTCATGGCCAGGGAGTTCTTCTGGGAGGATCTCGGGAATCTGATCGCCATTATCACCCACAATCTGTACTTCGTCGTCCAGTGGCTCGGCGCCGATACTCAGACGGTGATGTGGGTAATGGTGTTTGCGTATGTGACCTATCTGTTTAACGCCGGGCAGTTCCTGGCGCGAGGCATCCGCTCTGCGCGCCAGCGTCGCGCGCTGGCCAGGCAGGCAGTGAACCTGGGCGCGTCCACCCAGGATTGATGCGGCCGCCTGTGGTCCAGACGCGCTTTGCGTGCCGATAGCCGCTTCCGGCAGACTCCTTTGCGGCGAGCCAGGCGCTCAAAGCGGCGCCCGCTCGCGATCTAGAAAGTGATACCGGTATGCCGATCAAGTCACGCGCCGTGGTGATCCCGCGCCGTAACACGGTTGAATTGCGCACCGTGCAGGTCCTGGAACCGCGGGCCGGCGATGTGTTGATCCGCACCGCCTATACCTCGATCAGCGCCGGCACGGAACGGATGCTCCTCGATGGACGCATGCCCCATCCGGCGTTGCTCTTCCCCGTGGTGCCGGGTTATGAGACGGTGGGAAAGGTGGTCCAGGTGGGGGCCAGGGCGCCGCAGTCCCTGCTTGGCCAGTGGGTGTACGTTGGCGGCGCCCGTTGCTTCCGTGGGGTGAATCCGGCCTGGGGCGGCCAGAGCGAATATATCAGCGCCGAGGCCGAACGTGTCGTTCCTCTTGGCTCGATTGATCCGCCCACCGGGGTGGTTCTGGCCCTGGCGGCTTCGGCGCTCCATGGCGTCAATGTAGCCTCGATCCATCGCACGGATCGCGTCCTCGTTCTGGGCCAGGGCATCGTCGGCCAGCTCGCCGCCCGCATCGCCAGGATCCGGGGGGCGCAGTTCGTGGCCGTCGCCGACCGCGTGGCCGTCCGGCTTCAGGTTTCGCAGGCCGATCAGATTATTGATGTGACCCGCGAATCGCTTGATGAGGCCATTCCCGAGGCCAATATCAATGTGCTGATCGAAGCCACCGGTTCCATGGCGGCTCTCTCCGGGGCGCTGCCCCTGCTGGCCAACCACGGCCGGGTGTTGCTGCTGGGCTACTATGACCACGTGGATTTTCCCTACGCTCCGGTCTTTATGCGTGAGGCTCAGGTGCTGGTGGCCCGCGAGTGGGTCTTCGGCCCCGATGGCGACCTGCCCCGCGTGCGCGATATGATCGCCTCGGGCGAGCTTGATGTGCGCGGCCTGCTGACCCACCGGGTGCCCCTCGAACGCATCCAGGCCGCCTATCGCCTGGCGCTGGAGGATCCGAGTTGCCTCAAGGTGGTGATTGAGTGGCCGCACGACGGCAATGGCGTCGTCAAGTCGTGAGGACGTGGGGAAGCGAGGTTGCGATGCCCGCGAATCGTAAGCCCGCCGCGCCTGGCGCCGCGCGCATGCTGGCGATCTATGGCAAAGGGGGCATGGGGAAGTCGTTCTTCACCACCAACCTGGTGAGCAAGCTCGCCCTGCTCGGCTATCGCGTGTTGCAACTGGGGTGCGATCCCAAGCACGATAGTTGTAATGCGCTGTTCGGCGGCGTGAGCCTGCCCACCCTGGGCGATGTGTGGCGCGCCTTCAAAGAAGCCGGACGGGAAGAAGAACTCCAGGCGCAGCATGTGATCTTTAAGACCCGGATCATGGGCGGGGCGGCCACCGTGTATGGCTGCGAAATCGGCGGCCCGGAGGTGGGGCGCGGCTGCGGCGGCCGTGGGATCACCTTCGGCTTCGATCTGCTTGAAAAGCTGGGCCTCAGCCGCTGGGCCCTCGACTATGTGGTCATGGATTTTCTCGGCGATGTGGTCTGCGGGGGCTTCGCCACGCCCCTCTCGCGCTCGCTGGCCGAGGAGGTGATCATCCTCTGCGGGAATGACCGCCAGAGCCTCTACGCGGCCAATAACATCGCCAGCGCCGCCAAGTACTTTGCCAGCATGGGCGGCCGCACGCGCCTGATTGGCCTGGTGGTCAACCGCGACGATGGCTCCGGTGTGGCCGCCCGCTTCGCCGAACGGATCAACCTGCCGGTGCTGGCCAGCATCCCCCTCGACCGCACCGTGCGCGAACTGGCCGACGCATGCAAGCTGGCCCTCAGCGAGCCGCGCTTCGACGCCATCTTCGACCGCCTGGCGCGCCAGATCGTCGCCCGCGCCACCCCGCCGGTGGAGATGGACGCTGTGCGCCCCCTTGAGTACCGTGAGTTCCTCAGCGTCTTCGGCGCCGATGAACCCGATATCGTTCCCGAAGGCGCCTGCGCCGACGAGTTGTTTGGCGGCCAGCCCGCTCCGAGCGTGCCCGTAATCGAACTGGAGTTGATCAGCCGCGCCGTGGGCGATCAACCCGACCTCGATCCGGCCGCCCGCCGGGTGGTTAACCGCCTGCTCAAGGATCTGGGCATGTATGTTACCGAGGCCAGCCGGGATCCCCGCAAGGGCCTGACCCTCACCGTTGATGGCCATACGACCATCTGCTTCGGTGATGAGCGCGAACTGGATAGTAAAGTGGCCATTCTGGCCGCTCTGCAGAAGTCTGGCGAGCCGTTTCGCTATGTTGACCTGCGACGGCCCGGCAGTCCGGTGTATCGGTAAGATATGTTTCGGACCCGGGCCTTCCACGGTGACCGTTGCTCCACTCAGGCAGTGAGGTGCTGCGATGAAGCTGCGAACACCCTCCACAACCGCCCTGACCGAGTATCGTCTGGCGCCCTGGCATCTGCGCCTGCGCTGGTGGTTCGCAGCGTGCTTCTGGCGCTGGTGCCGCAGCTTTGCGGAGGTCGGCGCGGAGACGCCTGAACAGGTGAATCCCTTCTGGCATCGCTAAACGTTGTTACCCCTGAGCGGATGTGTGGTACAATACAGGAGGAAAGTTCATAGAGGTTCAAAAAGTTGCGCGAAGTGATATGGCGTCTTTCTTCGCGCAAGTTCTGGAGGCTAGATAGGAGCAGCGCCATGACCGAGACCTACGCTCAGGCTACGCAAATGATCGGGCCGCTTTCCCCGGCGCTGGTATGTTGGGCCTGTCTGATCATCACTGTGCTCGCATTGGGCCTGTCATTCCTCTGGACGAATATTACCGCCTTTGCCCGTCGCCTGCCGAATGGGCAGCGGCAGCCGACCGTCGGTTCGACGCCCAAGGAACCTAGAGTTCGCTGAGGCGCCGGCGCAGCGCTTGATGCGTTTCGTGACCGGCGTCTGACGCCCGTATACTGGCCCGCCGCCCTGCGCGACGAGCTATGCTGGGAGGGCCCACCGGAGGGAAGCACCCTCCCTGGTAGGCTTTCCTGCTTTTTTCTAATACCGAAAGTCGCGCCCCTATGGCAACAGAGACAGAGACGCTCGCGCCCCGTCCCGCCGAGAATGGCGCTACACCCGCTCCCCACGGGCCCGTGCCGCCATATCCGTTTGTTGCGATTGTCGGTCAGGCCGAGTTGAAGCTGGGCTTGATCCTCTGTGTCGTGAACCCGACCATCGGCGGCGTTATGGTGATGGGCCATCGCGGTACGGCCAAGTCAACCGCCGTGCGCGCCCTCGCCGCCATGCTCCCGCCGATCAAGGCGGTTGCCGGTTGCCCCTACTCCTGCGCCCCCGAGGCCGATGGCTTCTGCGAACATACCCGGCTCCAGCAGCCGCCTAATGGCAAGGCGCAGCCGCGTAAGCCGCGGGCCATAACCATTCCCGTACCCGTGGTCGATCTGCCCCTCGGCGCCACTGAGGACCGTGTCTGCGGCACCCTCGATATCGAGCGCGCCCTGACCCAGGGGGTGCAGGCGTTTGCCCCCGGCCTCCTCGCGCGCGCCAATCGCGGCTTCCTGTACATTGATGAGGTGAACTTGCTGGAGGACCATCTGGTTGATGTGCTCCTCGATGTGGCCGCCAGTGGCGTGAATGTGGTCGAACGCGAAGGGATCTCCGTCCGCCACCCGGCCCGATTCGTGCTGGTTGGCTCCGGCAACCCCGAAGAGGGCGATTTGCGTCCCCAGTTGCTCGACCGCTTTGGCCTGCACGCCCGCATCACTACAATTACCAATGTGGAAGAGCGAGTAGAGATCGTCAAGCGCCGCCGCGCCTACGATGCCGATCCCTTCGCCTTTGCCGCCGCCTGGGAGAAGGAGACCGCGCGCCTCCAGCGCAAGATCAAGCAGGCCCAGAAACGGCTTCCCGAGGTGCAGCTCCCCGATCCGGTGCTCTACAAGATCGCCGAGTTGTGCGTCAAGCTGGAGGTGGACGGGCACCGCGGCGAGCTGACCCTCAGCCGCGCCGCCACGGCCCTGGCCGCCTTCGAGGGGCGCAATGAAGTGCGCATCGAGGATGTGCGCCGCATCGCCATTCTTGCCCTGCGCCATCGCCTGCGCAAGGACCCCCTCGAAACCCAGGACGACGCCACGCGCATCGAGCGGGCCGTGGAAGAGGTGCTGGCGTGACCACGGCGACCCTGCCCTTCTCCGCCCTGGTCGGGCTGGACGCGGGGCGCCAGGCGCTCTTGCTGCTCGCGGTTGACCCAGGTCTCGGCGGGGTGGTGATCGCCGCTGGTGTGGGTACGGGCAAGAGCACCCTGGTGCGCGCCTTCGCCCGCCTGCTCGCCGGCGGCGCCGACGCAGCGGCGCCGGGCCACGGCGGGCTGGTCGAGTTGCCCGTCGGCGTCACCGAGGACCGTCTCCTCGGCGGTCTTGACCTGGAGGCGACCCTGGCGCGGGGTGAGCGCGTCCATCGCAGCGGCTTGCTGGCTCGCGCTCACGGGGGCTTGCTGTACGCTGACGGGGTCAATCTGCTCGACGATAGCACCGTCAACCATCTGCTGGCGGCCCTCGACAGCGGCGTGGTGCGCGTGGAGCGGGACGGTCTCAGCCTCGTGGAACCGGCCCGCTTCGCGCTGATCGCCACCTACGACCCCGCCGAGGGGCCGCCGCGCCGCCATCTGCTCGACCGCGTCGGCCTGATTGTCGCCCCCGTGTCGCAGGCGCCCGGCCATGCCCGCGCTGAGGTGGTGCGCCGCAACCTGCTCGTGGATCGGGCGCGGCTGGTCGCGGCGGCGCGGCGCAAACCCGGCGCGGAGAATGCCGAAGGGGTGGCCGAGGAATGGGCCGATGAGGATGCCATGCTCCATGCGATGATCATGGCTGCCCGCGAGGCCCTGCCGCAGGTGCGCATCAGCGAGGCTCAGATGGCGCAGTTGAGCCAGGCGGCGCTGGCGCTGGGGGTGGAGGGGCACCGGGCCGATATTTTCGCCGTGCGCGCGGCCCTGGCCTCCGCGGCTCTCGCCGGGCGCGATGAGGTGGGTGAGGAGGATCTGGAACGGGCGGTGCGCTTCGTGCTGTTGCCCCGCGCTACCCGCGTTCCCCAGGCCGCCGAGCAGCCGCCACAGCCGGAGCAGCCCCCGCCGCCGCAGCCCGAGCAACCGCCTCCCGATGAGCAACAGCGTAACGACGATGAGGACGAGAGCGAGCAACCGCCAACGCCTCCTGAGGATCTAACAGTCGAGGATCTCATTCTCTCCGCGCTGGACGCCGAGGTGCCCCCTGACGTGCTGGAGACGCCCTTTACCGTGCGCCGGAGCGGGCGCAGCGGCTCGCGGGGCAGCACCTCCGGCACGCGCGGACGGCACATCCGTTCCATTCCCGGCCTGCCCTCCCAGGGCCGGCTGGATGTGGTGGCGACCCTGCGCGCCGCCGCGCCATGGCAGCCGGTGCGCCGCCGCGAGGCCCCGCGCCACCACGGCCACATTCGCCTCAAGGCCGATGATCTGCATATCAAGAAGTACCGCAGCAAGGCCGGAACGCTCTTCTGCTTCGTGGTTGACGCCAGCGGCTCGATGGCTCTCCACCGCATGCGCCAGGCCAAGGGCGCGGTGAACACGCTGCTCCAGCAGGCCTATGTGCATCGTGACCAGGTGGCCCTGCTGGCCTTCCGCGGCGAGACGGCTGAACTGCTCCTGCCGCCCTCGCAGAGCGTGGAACTGGCCAAGCGCGCCCTCGATGTGTTGCCCACCGGCGGCGGCACCCCCCTGGCCGCCGCGCTGCTGGCAGCCTACCAGGTGGCCGAACAGGCCCGCGCTCGCGGCATCCACCGCACCACCCTGGTGCTGATCACCGATGGGCGCCCCAACGTCCCCCTGCGTCCCAACCCGGCCCACGACAAGCAGCAGCGCCTGGAGGCGGCCCGCGCCGAGGTGCAGACCCTCAGCGCCCGCATTCGCGCCGCTGGCATCGGCGCCGTGGTGATTGACACCCAGCGGAGCTTTATCTCCCGCGGCGAGGCCCAGCAACTGGCGGCCTGGCTCGGAGGCCGTTACGTGTACCTGCCGCAGGGTCGCGGCGAGCAGATCGCCCAGGCCGTGCTCGAAGCCAGCAGTGAAGCGTAGCGAATACCATACACTGAGGACGCTGAGACGTTGAGACGCTGAGGAAGTTGAGAACGTTGAGCCATGGGGCTTGCTGCGCTCGCGCCGCCATCATCAGTCGTTTCGATAAACGCCATAAAATCCAAAATCACTACGGGATGCTCGTCTACATCGCCTACCCGACCAGCCTGACCCTCCAGGCGGCCAATGCCATCCAGACCTACGCTACCCTCCGCGAGCTACGCGCCCGCCGTCCCGATACGCTGGCGCTTATCCCCCGCTGGGGGCGCGAGCCGAGCCGCTTCGGCGAAGTTGGCGCTGTCCATCTGCCGCGACCGGCAATTGGCAAGCTCTCACGGTTCTACAAGAGCACGCTGCTCTACTACCTGGAGCACAGCGTCTTCGCCCTGATGACCGCTGCCTGGCTTGCGCCCCGGCGCCGGGCGGTGGAGGCCGTATACGTGCGCCAGGTGATCGCTGCGGCCTGGTGGGCGGGTGCGCTGGGACCGCGCCTGGGCCTGCCGGTGATCTACGAGGCCCACGATCTCGAAACGCGAAATCCCTCACGCGCCCGCGAGCCATGGGCCGAGGGGTTGCTGCACCTGATTGACCGCGTGGCGCTGACGCGCTCCGCGGCGGTGGCGTCGCTCACCGCCGACTTCCGGCGCCTGCTTGCCGCCATCGGCTGGCGCGATCCCGCCGATGTCTTCGTGATTCCTGACGCCTACGATGAGCGCCTGTTCGCGCCCCGTCCGCGCCTGGAGGCTCGCGCCGCATCGGGGTTGCCCGCCGATGGGCCGATCATCGCCTACGCCGGGATGACCTTCGCCCATCGCTGGCTTGATGGCCTGCTCGTCGCCGCCGCTCGCCTGCGCTCCCGCTATCCCGATCTGACCCTCGTGCTGGTTGGAGGAAGGCTGGCGGAGCGCGAAGACCTGCGCTGCGAGGCCACCCGTCTCGGCATCGCCGCGGCCCTGCGTCTCGTCCCGCCGCTGCCCCAGGCCGAGGTCGTCACCTATCTGACAGCTGCCGATGTGCTGGTCATTCCCGATACGGTGACCGACGTGACGGCCTCGCCGCTGAAGCTGTTCGAGTACCTGGCCCTGGGCCAACCGCTGGTTGTGCCGTCCATCCCCGCGCTGCACGAAATTGTGCCCCCGGCGCTGTGCCACACGTTTCCCCGTCGTGATCTCGAGGGCCTCACGGCAGCTCTCGGCGCCGCCCTGGAGGCCGCCCCCGACGCCGCAGGCGCGGCGCTGCGGCGCGCCATTGCCGCCGAGTATACCTACGGTCGCCGCGCCGAGCGTATTCTTGAAGTCGTGGAGAGGGTGCGCGTCTGACAACAGGAGGGTCCAGGAGGGCGAAGCACTTCCGGGGACGCCTTCCTGGTCTGGAAGCAAAGTCCTTCGCTGAACCCCCACCCCCTCCCCGGCTCTCCCCCGCCGGGGGAGGGCGCCCGGCTCCTCACCCCAACGGGAGGAGGCTGGGAGGTGTGGCGGAAAGGCCAGGAAACGTACCTTACAGACTACTTACGTCCCCGAAATCTTCCAGAGGTAGATCCGCCCATCACGGGCGCCACTGGCGATTATTGACCCGTTGGGACTGTAGGCGAGACTGGCTACGCCTGCACGGTGTTCCAGCGTAGCAGGCAGGCCGGTCCAGTCACTGGCGCGCCACAGGCGAATCAGCCGATCTTCGCTGGCGGTGGCAAGGAAACGCCCATCGGGGCTAAAGGCTATCGCGTGGACCGGCCCCTGGTGCCCCGACAGGCTCTCAATCGGCTTCTGGTCGTCCAGCCGCCAGACGCGAGCCTGGTTGCCGCTGCTGGCGACGAGCCAGGTTCCGTCGGGACTGAAGGTGACGCTATTGATAAAGGTGGCTGATCCGCTCAGCACGCCCACCGGGTGCGCATCGTCAAGTTGCCAGAGGTAGACCGAGCCGTCATAGGCGCCGGCAGCGATCAGGCGATTGTCGGGACTGAAGGCCAGGCTGTGGACGAAGGGCGCCGACAGGCTGTTGATAATCGTGATACGATCCTTCTCCACCTCGCAGAGAGTAATCGCGGCGCCCCACCCTCCCACGGCAAGATAGCGCCCATCGGGGCTGAAGGCGATGCTCTCAATCGGGCAACCCGGCACGCGCAGGAGCCTCAGAAACGCGCCGTCGGCGACCTGCCAGAGCCGCACCGTCTCATCGTCGCTGGCCGTGGCAAGGATGCCACCCGTCGGGGCGAAACGCAAACAACGGATTCCGCTGGTATGCCCTTTCAGCGTTGCCAGGTGAGTAAAATCGGCGAGACGCCAGAGACCGGCCGTGTGGTCGTCGTACCCGGCGCCCAGCAGCGCGCCGCTGGGACTGAAATCAAGAGAGCGGATGGGGCTGCCGGTTGTGAGCATGCGCAGCAGGGTTCCTATAGGCTTCGCTGTCAACTGCGTGGATGGACCGGCGATATTGGGAGTGATTGCGCCGGGGTGGCTCATCGCGCTGGTGCTCAGGCCCTCAACTGGTGGGCGCGGTTCTGACGCTGGCGTCTGATCAGGGACCGCGCGGGCCTGCGGCGCAGGCCGGTCGGCAGGTTGGCCGGTCGCAGCGGCGCGAGCCGGAGGAAGGCCGCCACGCAGGCGTAGCAGGGTCTCGCGCATCTCTCTGGCCGTCTTCGGGCGCTCGTCAATGGTCACGCTCAAGGCTTGTTGCAGCAGCTCAGCGATACCCTCAGGAACGTGGGGCGCCAGTTCACGGATCGGGCGCAGCGGATCGGGCTGTCCGCTGGCCAGTTTTGCCATACGCGACATGGCATCAACCGGCATTGTTGCCGTCAGCAGGTGGTAGACGGTCGCGGCCAGGGCGTACAGGTCACTGCGGGCATCCGGTTCGCCATCGCGCATCTGCTCCAGAGGAGCGTATGGCGGCGTAAAACCGTAGATCTTGCGGGCCTGCGCCTGCGAGGCAGTGGTCTGATTCAGATCATACGCCACCGTCACACCGCCGCGGGCCAGCCCGAAGTCGAGCAGAATAATCTCGTAGGTCGCGGTAAGCTTCAGGTTCTTGGGCTTGATATCGCGATGGTAGACGGGAACCGGCCGCGTGTGCAGGTAATGCAGGGCGTCGAGGAGCTGGTCGGCCCAGCGTAGAATGGTGGGCATTGCCTGGGGGGTGGCGAAGCGGGAGCCGAGACGAGCAAGCTGGCTGCCCAGATCCTCGCCGGGGATGTATTCCATAACTAGAAACTGGCCCTGGCCCTCACTGAAGTGGTCGAGCACCCGCGGCAGAGCCTGATGGCGCAGACGCGCCAGGATCTGCGCCTCCTGCTGAAAGGCGCGGCGGTAAGCGGGGTCGGCGAACAGGGTCTCCTTCAGCGCTACATCGGTGCGTAGCCGCAGATCGCGCGCGCGATATACGGCGCCCATACCGCCTTTCCCGATAGGCGCGACGATCTGGTAGCGATTTTGAAGTATTGTGCCTGGTTCAAGCATCTTGCCTGTCCTGGCGAGGCTGCGGTCTGCCTACGCCATCTGCGATCCGTTAAGGTTAAGTATAGCCGCAAAGTTGCGCTCCAGTGTTACCACGCACCAGTGGAATCAAACATCCTGGCTGCGTCGCGGCTGGCAGGCCCGACGGGTGTTCAATGGTATTCGAGTATCTATCCAGAGTATACTAAAGAACACGGATATTGAGACAGAGAGATCATGTCGCACGGCGCCTGGCGGATCGTGGCGCCGGCCGGCAGTGGCCCCGGCGACGATGCAATGAGGTGTGCTATGACGGTGCCAATGGAGGAGCCATCACAGTATCGCACGCTCACTATGACGGTGTTAATGACACCGGACACGGCAAACTTCGCCGGAAATGTCCATGGCGGGCACATCTTGCGCCTGCTCGACCAGGTGGCCTATGCCTGCGCCTCACGCTATTCAGGTACGTATGTCGTGACCGTCTCGGTGGATCAGGTTGTGTTCCACGAGCGTATCCATGTCGGTGAACTGGTGACGTTCCTGGCTTCAATCAATTATACCGGCAGCACTTCGATGGAAGTGGGCATCCGGGTGGTGGCCGAGAACATCACCAGCCGCACCCAGCGTCATGTCTTGACGTGCTACTTCACGATGGTGGCGGTGGATGAACATGGGCGGCCCTGCAAGGTGCGCCAGGTGCCGATCGAGACGCCAGAGCAGCGCCGGCGCTGGGCAGCAGCCAAACTGCGGCGCGAGCTGCGCCGCGAAATTGAGCAGCGCAGCCTGGAGATCCGCCAGCACCCCGAGGAGTTGCTGAGCGAACTGGATAATGAGCCGCATTGAGGTAACCTTCCAGGTTGCGCGCGCATCGGCTCTCAGCCTCGCGCTCCTGCCCGGAAGAAGCCGCGCGGAAACAAGAGCGGCGCCAGGTGTTATCCTGGCGCCGCTGTATACTGGTAGCGGCGGTAGGATTCGAACCTACGACCTTCGGGTTATGAGCCCGACGAGCTGCCACTGCTCCACGCCGCGTCGCCTATAGGATAGCAAACATGTCGCGCCGTGTCAAGGGAAATATACTCCATTTGGTCGCCTGTACGGCTGCGTCGCGGACGCCGTCAGGGGTATGGGCAACGCCGGGTTCCCTACGCTTCACCGGGCAGGAATCGGGCCGTCGCTCCTCACCCTCCCCCGCTTCGCCGCGCTCGGCGCCCCTCCCTCTCGCGCAGGTGGAGAGGGTTGGGGGAGGGTGAGAACCTTCTACATCAGAGCCTCGGCCACCACCCGGTGGGTCACGGCGCGAAAGACGCCCCAGGCGCGCCAGGCGCCGCCGATGGCTTGATCGCGACGCGGCTCGAGTTGTTCGAGCCGGGCGGCGAGGGCCGGCAATTCGTCGGGCGCGATCTCGCGGAAAGCCTCGACGCGTTCGTGGGGGTCCTGCGCAGCCAGCCTGCCGCCCTGTTCGTCGAGCAGAAAGGCAAAGGTGTAGAACGCGGCATCCCTCGTGGCCGTGTCGGGAATGTAGTAGGCAATAACGGCCAGAAAGCGGCTGATGCGCACCTCCAGGCTGGTCTCCTCGGCAACTTCGCGCAACAGGCCGGCCTCGATAGGCTCGTCGGGAGCGATGCCGCCGGTTGGCAGGCGGAACACGCCGGGCGGGTAGATCTCCTTGCGCATGGTCAGGAGGCGGCCATTTGGTCGCCGGATGACCATGCAAACCTCGCCGATGCGGTCGGTGCGGGTCAGCGGGTCGAACACGCCGTCGCTCAGATGCGCTTCGACGCGGGCCGGCGCGCCGTAGCGAGCGGCCAGGGCGGTGATTTCCGCCAGGTGCGCTGGTGACAGGGGCGCCATGCGGTGAGCCTTTCTTAGCGGATAACTCCTTCGGGAGGGTCCGGAAGGACCAGGTCCTCCCAGGGACCTTCGTTCCTCGCTCGATCAGGAAGGTGGGGGAAACCGGGTTTCCCCACGCCCCTGCCTGAGCCGGAGGGGTCGCCTAGCTCCGCGCCTGGCGCGGCTCGGCGACGGCCAGGCGCTGGTGTTCGGCCCTGATATTAATCCAGATTCCAGCAAGCATCACCACGGCGCCGAGCAGCACGGTCCATTCGAGCGGCTCGCCGTAGGCCAGGGCGCCGACGATGGCGATCAGCGGCAGTCGCAGAAAGTCCATTGGCACAACGACAGTGGCCGGCGCCAGGGCCAGAGCGCGCGCCATACAGTAGTGGGCGCTCAGCGCGCCCAGACCCACGATGAGCACCCAGGGCCACAAAGGGAGCGATGGGGTGGTCCAGCCGACCAGGGAAGGCGCCAGCGCCAGCGGGGTCTGGATCAGGGTCATGTAGAACAGGATTGCCAGCGGCGTTTCACTCAGCGCCAGGCGGCGCGTCAGGGTGTGGGTGAGGGCGAAACACACTGCGCCGGCAAGAACGGCCAGGGCTGCCGGATGCACGCTCTGCATGCCAGGGCGCAAGATGATCAGCAGGCCGGCGATGCCCAGACCAATGGCGGCCAGGCGTGGCGCTGTGATGCGTTCGCCGAGCAGCAGCGTCGCCCAGATCGCCGTCCAGATCGGCACGGTGAACTCGATTGCGAAGACTTCGGCCAGGGGGATGAAGGCCAGCCCGTAGAACCAGCCAAACTGCCCGCCGAAGTGGGCCAGGTTGCGGACCAGGTGCAGCCCGAGGGGCGGGTTGCGTACCTGTCGCCATCCGCTGCGTGTGAGGAGCCAGCCGACGACAAGCAGGCCCGCCAGGCTGCGAAAGAACAGGATCTGAAAGGTGCTCAATTCCGCCGAGAGTTCGCGCCCCCCGACAGCCATAGCCATGAAGGAGAACAGGGCGCCGCTCATCCAGAAGGCGGCTGACACGACCGTATTGGAGGTTGAGCGTGCGGGCACGGCCACCTCGTCGCTACGGCTCAACGGGGTGACCCGCGTCGCGCCAGGCCTGGAAACCGCCCTCCAGGGCGATCACGCGGGGGTAGCCGAGCTCCATGAAGATCTGCGCGCCCCGCTGCCCTGACTCAGGGCGCTCGGCGTCGCCATAGGCGATGATCACCGTGCCGTCTGGCAGGTTCTTCAGACGCTCTTCCAGTTCCCGCGAGGTGATCGTCAGGGCGCCGGGGATGTGACCGGCGCTGTAGGCGCTGCCGGAGCGCACATCAACAAAGATCGCCCTGCCGGCGTCAAACAGCGCCCGCGCCTCGGCCAGGCTGATCACTTCTACAGGCGGTCCCTCTGGCTTCAGCCCCCCGTGAGCCTGGGTCACCGCCTCGCTGGTGGCGCCGGCGTGGGCAGTCGCAGCGGCCTGTTGTTCCGGCGACATCGCCGCGGGCGACGGGCGGGCCGGCCCCAACCCGCCGGTCAATACGACGGCCACCAGAGCCGCCAGCATGATGATGGCGCCCACCAGGGCGGGCAACAGCCAGCGCGGTACGCCGCGCTCGCGTTCGGTGTCAGGTTGCGGTGTCATAGGTGGTATTGTAGCACAGGGCGAGTCGCTGGAATCATTCCGCAGGCAAGCTGGAAAGTTGCCCTGCGAGGCTAAACAGACCCCGACAATAGTTTGCTATGATACGGCAACCAGTTGCCATCACCCTGGAGCAAAGCCATGTCCATCAGCGAAGTTGCCCGCAACGTCTTTCTCGTGCGCTTGCCGTTACCCTTTGCCCTCAACAGTGTGAATTGCTACCTCTTGCGCGATTCCGAGGGGTGGACGGTGTTCGACGCCGGGTTGCACACCCCTGACGGCGAAGCGGCCTGGCGCGCTGCGCTGGCCAGCCTCGATGTAATGCCGGAGGCAATCCGGCGGATCATCGTCAGCCACCATCACCCCGACCACTACGGGATGGCCGGCTGGCTCCAGGCGCTCAGCGGCGCGCCAGTGCTGATGACGCTCCGCGAGACGGACCTGGCGGCAGGGGTCTGGGGCAAGCCGCCCGATGCGCTCGAACCAATCGCGGCCCTTTTTACCGTCCATGGCACGCCTGATGACCTGGTAGCGACCATCGCGCGTGACGTGGCGCTGCTGCGCCGGGCAACGTTTCCACATCCACAGGTGCAGTTCATCACCCCCGGCGAGCGACTGCGGATGGCCGGACGTCACTTCGTGGCCCTGCATGCGCCGGGCCACAGCGACGGGCAACTGATCTTTTTCGACGAAGCCGATGGGTTGCTGCTCTGCGGCGACCATGTACTCAACACCATTACGCCGCACATCGGGCTATGGCCGGGGAGCGAGCCGAACCCGCTGGGGCGCTACCTGGCTTCACTGGAAGCGTTAGCCGATCTGCCGGTTCGTCTGGCCCTGCCAGGGCACAGGTCGCTCATCCATAACTGGCGCGAGCGCGTGGGGGAGTTGCAGCGCCACCATGCCGACCGGCTGGCGGCGATGCGCGCCGCGCTGAACGGCGACGCGACCGCCTACGAGGTGGCCCGACGGGTGTTTCCCTTCGACGAGTACACCACCCACGAGATGCGCTTCGCTGTGGCCGAGACGATCGCCCATCTGGAGTATCTGGTGCATGCGGGGGTCTTGCGGCGCTTTGAGGAGGAGGTGGTGCGGTACGGGTAGGTGTGGAGGTGTGGAGGTGTAGAGGTGTGGAGATGTGGAGGTGTTTTCGGATCTCCTAGAAGATCTACAACTCTACACCTCCACACCTCCACACCTCCACACACACCTACGGTGTGGGGCTGGGATTGCTGCGGGTCGGCAGCCCGCGCTCGACGATCAGGTCCATAGCCCGATCAATGGGGATATGAATGTTCCCTTCGCTTGTTTTGCCATAACTGTTGAGCAATTCGCGGTCAGGAACGACATAATCCTTGTAGGTTGGCCCATCGAGCGGCGTCACGCTCGGCACGAAGGGTACGCGTCCGGCGAGCATCACCAGCAGGCTGACTACGAGGAAGGCCACCAGGAGGCCACTCATAATCTGCACCGCCCCCGGCGCTCCTCGCTGGGCCGGCCGGTAGGCAGCCTGCCGTTGCTCAGGCGGGTACGAAGACTGAAACCGGTAACTCATCAGTGGTGACCTCCGGCGTGCAAGCTTTCCATTTGAGGAGCATTCAGCGGCAAGAGCGAGGCCCGTTGCATAAAGAAGGCCCACAGGGCCACCCAGACCCCCAACAGGCCAATGGGGGCGGCCAGGTTCGTGAAGGCGAGCAGCGCCTCGGTGGGGGTGGCGTGGAACTCGGGCAGAATGATCCAGGCGGTGTCAATAAGACGGACAACGACGATCCACGCGGCGACAATCGCCAGGTAGTTCAGATTCCGTTTTGGCTTGCGCCCAAGCAGGGCGAAGAAGGGCATCAAGAAGGCGGCGAGCATCAGGAAGATCACCACGACCAGCCAGCCCGACTCACTACGCCGCGCGTACCAGGGCGTGAACTCGGCCACGTCGCCCGACCAGATGATCACGTACTGGCCGAAGGACATGTAGGTCCACAGCACGGTGAAGGCGAACATCAGCTTGCCCAGGTCGTGGATCGGTTTGACGCCCACGTGTTCCTGAAAGATCTCCGTATGGCGAACCTGAGTCAGGGCCAGGATGGTAAAGGCCAGAACGGTCAGACCGGTGTTGACAATATAGTGCGCGCCGTAGATCGTCGAGTACCAGTGGGCGTCGAGCGACATACCCACATCGATGGCGAAGAAAGTAACGGTCAACACGAACAGGGCCACACCGATGCCGCTGAGGCGGCGCATGCGCGTCGCGGTCACGATGGGATCGGCCCCGCGATCCTGCTGGAGCGACCATGTGCGCAGCAGGAAGGCCAGGATGCTCCAGACGGCGAAGTAGAGCACCATCCGTCCGGCGAACCAGGGCGGACTCATCCACGGCACCTTGTGAGCGACAATCGGGTCAAACTCCGGGCTGCCGGGAGTGATGATCTTGGGATCGGCCCAGTGGTAGACAGCATGCTCGAAGCCGAAGGTATTGTAGGCCACCATGATCACCGGGATGCTGGCGATGAAGAAGATCGGCAGGACCATGGCCCCGGCCTCGAAGATGCGCCGCGCCGTAACGCCCCAGGCGCCGCCGGTGAGGTGCTGCACCATCAGGAGGCCCAGGCAGCCCAGGGAGAAGGCTATTGTGTAGTAAAAGCCAAAAATGTAGGATTTGGCGAATTGCTCGGGGTTGAGCACAAAGCCCAGACCAAGCAATACCAGGCCGATCACCGCGGCGCCGATGCCAATTACCTGCACGCGGTTCAGTTGGGGCGCCTGGGTTCGGGGAAAAGTGGTTGTCGCCATACGCAGCTCTCTAGATACACCGCAGCCCGTTACTGCCCCAGATTGGCCCGCTGCTCGGGGGGCACGTCCTCGAGCGTCGCATTCTGGCTAAGTTGCAGCGCGCGAATGTAGGCGGCAATCGCCCAGCGATCCTCGACGCTGATGCGCGAGGCGTAGGAGTACATGGACTGGTAGCCGCCCTTCTCCGGGTCGCCGCGGTACACGCCATTGGTGATAATCACGAAGAAGTGGCCAATCGGCGCGTCGCGGAGGCGTTGCTGGTGGAAGTTAGCCGGCACGATGCCACCGCGCTGGGCCACGACGCTCTGGCCGTAACCGGCTTCACCGTGGCACACGGCGCACCAGATATTGTACTGCTGCTGGCCGCGTTCCAGGACGGCGCGGGTCACCTCGAAGGGCATCACATCACCCTCGACCCCGTCAATCAGTCCGGTGTAGAGGTAGGTGTCGGTCTGGGCTGCGCCAACGGCGACCGTGCCGGGCACATTCGGCCGCGACCCGCGCCCGTCGGCGAAGAAGGCGCTGGGGTCGTAGGTCTGCACCTTGGGCTGGTTGTACATATCCTGGTGGCAGGCGGCCAGCAGCAGCGCCAGGAAGGCGACCCAGCCGTAGCGCAACAGGCGCGTCGGTGAGACATTCCGGCAGAAGCGTAGCGGTTGCATCGTCGCCCCCTAGTTGGCAACCTCGGACACCTGAACAGGGCCGAGGCTACGTAGGAACTGCGCGGTCTGGGCGCGGTCAAACAGCGGATCGCGGGCCTCGATGCAGAGGAAGAAACTGTCCTGGGAGGCGCGATCGAAGCGCGGCGCGTTGAACACCGGATGGTAGGGCATTGGCAGGCCGTTGAGCACCACCATGCTGATTGCCGCGGTAAAGGCCGCGAGGAGGACCATCGCCTCGAAGGTGATCGGGATCATCGCCGGCCAGTTGGCGATATCCAGCGGGCGCCCGCCGATATTGACCGGGTAATCCACCAGGTTGCCGATGTACTGGATGATGAACCCGGTGGCGGCGCCGATCAACCCGGCCAGCAAGACCAGGCGCGGCACGCCGGTATCGCCAGGCGCTATCTCCTCGATGACCTCTTCGATAGGGAAGGGCGTAAAGGCATCGAGCCGGCTGTAGCCCGCCTGCTTGACCTGATGGGTGGCGGCAATGAGTTCCTCGGGAGTGCGGAACTCAGCCATCAGGCCATAGATATCGGTTGCGGTTGCTGCTCGTCTCTGCATAGCTGTGCTTCCAGGCTAGGGGAAACCGCCGGGGCTCCCTGAAGGCGCCTCCCGCGCTAATCGGCGCCAGCGGCGCCCGGCTCGCTCTTCCCGGTCACAATATCGCGGCCCGTATCGCCGTGGCCGGCCTTTTCGCGCCGGTGCAGGCGCTCATTCTCCTGGAACTGGAACATGCGCATCTCAAAGATGTTGATCATCGGCAGGAAGCGGATGAACAGGAACAGCAGAGTGAAGAACAGGCCGAAGCTGCCGATGTAGAGCGACCAGTCCCAGATCGTGGGGATGTAGATGTCCCACGATGACGGCAGGAACTCGCGTTCGAGGGAGATGACGATAATGACGTAGCGTTCGAGCCACATCCCCACGCTGACGATCAGCGAGATAATGATCAGGGCGGGGATGCTCTGGCGCACGCGCCGGAACCAGAGGGGCTGGATGGCCACCGCATTGCAGAAGAGCAGCCCGTAGTAGGCCCAGGCGCTCGGCCCGTTGAGGCGGTTGAAGAGCAGGTACTCCTCATAGCGGCTGCCGCTGTAGAGGGCGGCCCACACTTCCATGAAGTAGCCGTAGACCACCACCATGCCTGTGGCGAGCATCACCTTGGCCATCACATCGAAGTGACGTATGGTGATGTAGTTATGGAAGCCATACCAGGCGCGCACAGGGGCGACGAGCAGGATCACCATCGCGAAGCCGGCGAACACCGCGCCGGCGACGAAGTAGGGCGGGAAGATCGTCACCTGCCAGCCGGGCACCTGCGAAATGGCGAAGTCGAGGGAGATGATCGAGTGCACCGACACCACCAGCGGGGTGGAGAGGCCAGCCAGCAGCAGCGAGGCCATCTCGTAGCGATGCCAGTGGCGGGCCGAGCCGCGCCAGCCCAGGGCGGCGATGCCATAGGCCCGCTTGACCCAGATGTTGGTGGCCCGGTCGCGCAGGGTGGCGAAGTCGGGCAGCAGGCCCACGAGCCAGAAGATCAGCGACACGCTGGCGTAGGTCGAGATGGCGAACACGTCCCAGGCCAGGGCGCTGCGGAAGTTAGGCCACATGCCGTGGGTGTTGGGGTAGGGGATCAGCCAGTAGAACAGCCAGGGCCGCCCCAGGTGCAGAATGGGGTAGAGACCGGCGCAGGCCACGGCAAAGAGGGTCATCGCCTCGGCGAAGCGGTTGATCGAGTTGCGCCAGCCCTGATTCAGCAACAGCAAAATGGCCGAAATCAGCGTCCCGGCGTGGCCGATGCCGATCCACCAGACGAAGTTGATAATGTCCATGCCCCAGGCCACGGGGATGTTGATGCCCCAGATGCCGACGCCTTTGATAAACAGCCAGGCAATCGACACAAAGTACACCATCAGCAAAATGAAGGCGATGGTGAACCCCAGCAACCACCCTCTGGGGGTTTGCAGCGGGCTGACCAGCGGCACATCGCCGATCTTGCGGCTGATGGAGGTGTACGTTTCACCCGGCAACAGGTACGTTTCCCCGGTGTCGGGTTGCGGACCGGTGCGTAATGGTTGCGCCTGTGCCATTGGCAATCCTTGCTAGAGCTTGGTCTGATCTACCCTGGTACGAGCCTCCGGGTCGCTGGCCGCAGCATAACCCGGACCATTGCGCTCAGGAAAGCAGGTTCGTCCCCGCTGCTGTTGAAAAGGCGACCTTTGCCAGGAAGCATATTCCGGGCTCACCGGCGGCCAGGCCGTCCTCACCCTTCGCCGTGGGCCTCCAGTTCCTCATTCGGGTTCCGGATGCGGGCCAGGTAGGTCGTGCGCGGGAAGATGTTCAGCAGGTTCAGCACGCCGTAATTATGCGGCTCCGCCTTCCACTTCGCCACCCGGCTCGCGGGGTCGTTAATATCGCCAAAGACAATCGCCTGGGTCGGGCAGGCCCCCTCGCAGGCCACCACAATCGCGCCATCTTCGATGGTGTAACTGCTCTGGCCATTCTGCACCGCGGCCTTCTTGGCGGCGATACGCGCCGCGCTGATGCGCTGGATGCAGTAGGTGCACTTCTCCATCACGCCCCGGTTGCGGACAGTCACTTCGGGGTTGCGCGCCAGTTGCAGGCTGGGGGTGTTCAGATCGGCGTACTGCAAGAAGTTAAAGCGGCGCACCTTGTAGGGGCAGTTATTGGAGCAATATTTAGTGCCGACGCAGCGATTATACACCATGTTGTTCAGCCCCTCATAGTCGTGGACTGTAGCGATGACGGGGCAGACCACCTCGCACGGGGCCTGTTCGCACTGCACGCAGGCCATCGGCATCATGTAGGTGTCAGGATTGTCGAGATTGTCGCCAGCGTAGTAGCGGTCAATGCGGATCCAGTGCATTTCGCGGCCACGGGAGACCTGATCCTTGCCGACGATGGGGATGTTGTTCTCCGCCTGGCAGGCCACCACGCAGGCGTTGCAGCCGATGCAGGCGTTGAGGTTGATGGTCATGCCCCAGGCGTTGCGTCCGGAGTAATCCACTCCCGGCTGCAACGAGATGTAGCCATCGGTGCCGGGGCCGGGCGTCTTCTTGCCGTACTCCTCCATGTACACTTCTTCGGCGATGTACTTGGGGTTCTGCTTGAACTCTTCGAAGACGCCGACGCGCACAATGTCGCGCCCCTCGAGCGTCCAGTGGTCCTGCGTGGAGACGAGGAGGTACTTGCGGTTGGCGTTGCGCACCTCCACCCCCGTGCCGAACCAGGGCGCGGCGCTGGTGCGTACCGGATACACGTCAACGCCCACGCCATTGCCGACCCGCCCGGCGTTACGGCGGCCATATCCTAGGAACACCGTCATCGAGTTCTCGGCGTGGCCCGGAGTGAGCCAGAGGGGCAGTTCCAGCGCGCCGCCAGCGTAGCGGATGCTGACCATCGTGCCATTGGCGGCGGTCATGCGCTCCAGGGCGATCTGGCGCTGGTCGCTGTCGGGATTCTTCAGATCGTCCACATTAAAGCCCAATCCCAGCAGCCGGGAGGCGGTGCCGATGCTCATAAGCACCGCATTGTCCCAGACCAGCTTGGTCAGGGGGCGGGGCAGTTCCATCATCCAGCCGTTATTGGTATAGGCGCCGTCCCACACTGAGGGATCAGGGCGGAAGACGATCTCCAGTTCTTCAGCGGCGGGAGCGGTCACCGCGCCACCCGCGGCCGGCTGCAACGTGGGCGTGACGGTGGGCGCGGCGCTGCCGCTGATCACTCCGCTGGCAAGGGCGCTCTGCCAGAAAGCCTCGAAGTTGCCGTTGACCAGGTTGCTCTTCTGCCAGAAGGCGCGCACCAGATCATACGGTCTGGCATCGGGCTGACCAAGCAGCGCGGCGAGCACTTCGTGCTCGGTCTTGCCGCCATAGAGCGGCTCGATCAGGGGTTGCACGATGCTGGCGGCGCCATCGTAGGCCCGGGCGTCGCTCCAGCTTTCGAGCTGGTGGGCCGCCGGAATGTGCCAGGTGCTCAAAGCCGAAGTCTCGTCAACAAACAGGCTGTGGTGCACGCTGAGCGACACCCGCTGGAGCGCCTCGGCGAAGCGCAGATCGCCGGGGGCGTTATAGGCCGGGTTGCCGCCGAGCATCACCAGCAGTTCCACCTGCCCGGCGTTGATCTCATTGACCAGCCCGGCAATCTCATCCGTCTGGTTGGTGGGGCGGGCCTCAACCGGCTCGGTATAGATCACCGTGCTGCCTACATTGCCCAGAGCGGCATTGATGCGATGGGCCAGTTCGTGCACGATCGGCGGCTGCTGATCGCCGGGGATCACCACACAGGCCCCGCGATGCGCCTCCAGGTCTTCGGCTGCCACCTTCAGAAAGGCAAGCGCCTCTTCGGACAGACCGGCGCCGGCTCCGCCGAGACCCAGCTTCTCGGCCAGAGCGAAAGCGAACACGCCCACATTACTGGCCTTGAGCGCCAGGCGGTGGTCGGCGGCGGCGCCGGTGGTCGAAGGCGTCGCCTCGACCACATAGAGGCGGTTCATCTCCTTGCTTGCCTTGGTCACCCGGCGGCCATCGGCGAAGGCGCGGGCGTAGGGGATGAAGCCGGGACCGGGGGCGAGGAAATCGGCGTCGAGGGCGAGGATCACCTGCGCCTTCGACAGATCGTAGCGCGTGCTCACGTACTCGCCGAAGGCCGCGCGCGCACCCTCGTAGACATTATCGCGATTGATCGGCTCGTACTGGTACCAGCGCGCCTGCGGGAAACGCTGCAAGAACTGCGCGATCTGGTCGGCCAGGGTAGGCGAGCTAACGGTCGTGGTGAGCAGGCGAATGCCCGCGCCACGGGCGGCTTCCTGGGCAGTGAGGCTGGTGTTGAGGGTGGCGACAAACTCGTCCCACGTGCTGGGGGCGCCGCGGTTGAGCACCGTCTGCGAGCGATCGGGGTCGTAGAGGTTAAGGATCTCGGCCTGGGCGAAGAGATCGGTGCTGCCGAGGCTGGCCGGATGCAGCGGATTGCCCTCGACCTTGGTGGGGCGGCCCTCATCGGAGCGCACGAGCACACCCGTACCGTAGCCGTTGAGCGTCAGCGTGGTGGCGAAAAAGCGCGGAACGCCGGGCACGCGGTCGAGGGGTTGCCGGTCGAAGGGAGCGATCTGTTCGGGCGGCATATAGGTGCAGCCCGCGACCCCGGCGAGAGCCAGCGAGGCTCCCATCAATTTCAGAAACGTTCGCCGGGAGACCGGATCGTTCATCTCCGAGGCGCCGCGCGGAAACTCGCGTTCAACCAGCTCACGGAAGGCGGGCGTATCGGCGAGTTCGTCCAGCGAGCGCCAGAACTGCTGGCCACGGGCGGCGCGCAACCGCGCGCGGATGGCCTCAAGATCAGGATTCGGGGTAATGCTTGTCATTGCCGCAATCGCTTTGCTAGTGCGAAGGATGCGTCAGGGAGAACCGCGCGCCAGCGATCCAGGGTCAGGCGGCACGGCGCGGGCGCATCTCGCATCCTATCGGTGGCAGACCCAGCAGTTCGTGAGCTGATCGGCGGGCATGATGCCATATTCGGCGACAAGCTGGCGGCCCAGGGCCGCCTGGTTCGCCGGCGCCACGTACTCCATGTTGTAAACCTCATCGCGCGGGCGCACATACTGTTCAGGGTTCCGGTGGCAGTTGAGGCACCAGCCCATGTACATCGCCTGTTGCTGCCAGACCACCGGCATCTCGTTCACCTGCCCGTGGCACGTCGAACACCCGATGCCCTTGTTGACGTGGATGGCGTGGTTAAAGTAGACGAAGCCGGGCACGCGATGCACTTTGTTCCACAGGATGGGCTTGCCGGTGGTGTAGCTTTCGATGACCGGCGCAATCTTGGGGCTGAACGTCTTGATCTGCGAGTGGCAGGTCATGCAGGTTTCGGTGGCGGGGATGTTGGCGAAGTATGACTCGTTGACCGACACGTGGCAGTAGCGGCAGTCAATGCCAAGGACGCCATTGTGCAACTGATGGCTGAAGGCGACCGGCTGCTCGATGGCGACATTGACCTGCCGGAAGTAGTTCGACCGAAAGTAGACCGCCAGGATCAGCACCAGCTCTGCGATGAGCAACAGACCAGCGAAAACGCTCAGCCAGGCCAGCCGGTTGGCGTTGCGAGGGAAGATCTGTCCCATGCCTCGTTGCCTTCTAGGGGAACCCTGTGCATAGCGGGGAGCGCTATCTGAAACCTATTATAAGCCGCTATTACTTTTGTGTCAATCAAGCTGCCTTCGGCGACGATCGCGAGACTGTCAAATCGCAATATAATGCCATATTTTATGTATGCTGGATCACATCACTGTATGGGTAATTACATATAAAGCAATCCACCTCTCGTAAAAGCCTGCCTGCCGGCGCCCCGGCGGGTCGCGCACGTTCCATCTTTCCCGCACGGACAGGGGCAATCATACCATACATCTTGTGTTGTTATTAACAGTACGACCAGGAGTTACATCCCAGGGTGGGGCAAACCGGTGGGGCGACTCGCCGGGTGGCCCCACGGGCAGGATAGAAACCGCGTTCCGTGTTACGATGGTAGGGATGTTCTTGAGGAGGATATGCTGATGCAGAATATGGTTTCAGATGGGACCGGACGTGACGGCGCTGTTCCGCCGACGCCCCTTGATCCCGCCGCCATATACCGGCGCTACGGCGCCCGCCCCTGGCCCTCGGCGCGGCCACGGGTGATCATCGTCGGCGCGGGCTTTGGCGGTCTTACCGCCGCCCGCGCCCTCGGCGGCAAGGATGTGGATGTGCTGGTTATAGACCGTAACAACTACCACGGCTTCTGGCCCCTGCTCTACCAGGTGGCGACCGCGGGTCTGGAGCCGGAGTCGGTGGCCCATCCCGTGCGGGCGATCCTGCGCCGATACAGCAACGTCAGTTTCATGATGGCCGAGGTGCTCGGCGTGGATTTTGAGCAGCAGGTGGTGATGACCGCCACGGCCCATTTGCCCTACGATTATCTCATTCTGGCCGCCGGCAGCGAGAATAATTATTTCGGCAACGAGGCCCTGGCTGCGCATACCTATGGCCTGAAGGATCTTGAGGACGCCGAGTTGCTGCGCAATGCGGTGCTTGCGAACTTTGAATACGCCGTGAGCGAGGCCGACCGCGCGCAGCGCCGCAAGTTGAAGACCCTGGTGGTGGTCGGTGGCGGGCCGACGGGCGTGGAACTGGCCGGGGCGTTTGTGGAGTTGATCAATCATGTTCTGCTCCACGATTATCCCATGCTCGACATCTCTGAGGCGCGGGTGGTGCTGGTAGAAGCCGGTCCGACCGTGCTCGCCGCCTTTCCTCCGCAGTTGCAGCGGGAGGCCATCCGCCGTCTGGAGGCCATGGGCGTGGAGGTGCGTCTGCAATCTCCTGTGGCTTCAGTAGACCGCGGCACTGTGACCTTCGCCGACGGCAGTCAGATCGAGGCGGGGGTGGTGGTCTGGGCCGCTGGAGTGCGCGCGGCGTCCCTGGCTGACCGGCTGGGGATCGCGCAGGCCCGTGGCGGACGCATCCCCGTCGAGCCGACGCTCAACCTGCCGGGGCGTCCCGAGGTCTTCGTGATCGGTGATATGGCCTACCTGGAGTCCCCGCCTCGCCGCGGGCGGCCGCCGACACCCTACCCCATGGTGGCGCCGGTGGCGATCCAGATGGCTGAACGGGCGGCGCACAATATTCTCGCTCGTATCCGCCGCAGGCCGATGAAGCCGTTCCGGTACTTCGATAAGGGCAACATGGCCACCATTGGCCGGCGCGTGGCCGTGCTCGACGCCTTTGGCATTCGCCTGAGCGGCTATCTGGCCTGGGCGGGCTGGCTGGTGGTGCATCTGATGTCGCTGGTGGGCTTTCGCAACCGCATCGTGGTCTTCTTGAACTGGGCCTACAGTTACTTCACCTATGACCGTGGTCTGCGGTTGATCACCGGGCCGAAGCCTGAACTACCCGGCTTGCCAGTGGGTGCAACTCGGAGAGTTGCACCGCAGGGTCTTGCTGAGCAGCCAGGGCCCGGGGAGTCTGGTTGAGCTGTCTTCGGGCATGAGGCCAATCCATGGTGGATATTCTGACGGGGGTGCTCTACCCGTTCCGCGCTCTGGCGCTGCTCAACCGCACGCCGCGACTGTGGGGCTACGTGATCGCGCCCATCCTGGTGAACGTGGTGGTGGCCGCCCTGCTCTACTTCGGGCTGTTCGCAGCGGCCTGGCAGGCTGTTGATCGCTTCCTGACCTGGGAAGGCGCGCTCGGCACGGCGCTCCTGTGGCTGGCGCGGGCGGTGGTAGGTCTGACCCTGGCGCTGGGGATTGGCTTTTTGCTGGTGCGCTTCGGGGTAGTGCTCGGCGCGCCCTGGTACAGCCAGCTCTCCGAGGAGTTGGAGGCTCTCTACGTGGGCGAGACCCACATCAAGCGCCCGTTTTCGCTGCCCGCGGCGGCCTACGATGTCTGGCGAGCCTTGCTGTTTGAGAGCAAAAAGCTGGCCCTGGCCCTGGCGATCTGGCTGCCCTCGCTGCTCTTGCTGCTCGTGCCTGGCGTTGGCGCGTTTCTCCAGATGGCGGCAAATGTGCTCCTCGGCGCGACCATTGCCTGCCTGGATTTCTTCGACGGCCCGCTGGAGCGGCGGCGCTGGCGCTTCCGCGCCAAGCTGGCCATTGTGCGGCGCATGCTGCCGGGCAGTCTGGGCTTTGGCCTCCTGGCCTTCGCTCTGGTCTCCATCCCTCTGGTCAATCTGCTGGCCATCCCTCTCTGCGTAACCGCCGGGAACATGCTGGTCATCGAGCGCGGCGGCCTGGTAGGCTCAGACGCCGCGTAGGGCGATCCCTTTCACCCCTACACAAACCGCTCGAACACCCGGTTGCCCAGCATACGCCCCCGCGCGGTGAGCCGCACCCGCCCTGCGCCTTGCTCGATCAGGCCCCGGGCCGCCAGGTCGCGCAGGACGGGGCCGTAGGCCGCTTCCAGGCTCCTGCCGCAGCGGGCGGCGAAGTGCTCCGCGCCGACGCCGCGGCTGAGCCGCAGGCCCATCATCATCGTTTCGGCCTCCAGGTCGGCGAGCGTAAGCGCTGTTGTCTCAGCAATGGGTCGCCGTCCGGCTTGAACGGCCCGGATATACTCGTCAATCCCCAGAATGTTACAGTAGCGGAGCGGATAAATGTGGCCGTGGGCGCCGGCGCCGGCGGCCAGGTAGTCGCTGTTCAGCCAGTAGGCCAGGTTGTGGTGGCAGGGCTGGCCGCGGGTCCAGTTGGAGATCTCGTAGTGCTCATAGCCGGCGGCGCCGAGGCGCGCCATCGCGGCCTCATACATCGCGGCGGTCGCGTCGTCGTCAGGCACGCTCACCCGTCCCGCGGTGACCTGGGCGTACAGGGGCGTGCGCTCTTCGAGGATCAGCGCATATAGTGAGAGGTGCTCAGGCGCCCAGGCGACGATGGTTTCCAGGGTGTGCTCCCACTGCTCCAGGGTCTGGCCGGGTAGCCCGAAGATGAAGTCGAGGCTGATGCTGGCAAACCCGGCGGCGCGGGCGTCCTCGAAGCTGCGGCGGGCCTCCGCAGCGGTGTGGATGCGGCCCAGGACGCGCAGGGTGGGGTCGTGGAGGCTCTGCACGCCCATGCTCAGGCGGTTGACCCCCAGGTCGCGCAGGCCGCGCAGGTAGTCGCGTTCGAGCACCGTGCCGGGGTTGGCTTCGCAGGTGATCTCGGCCCCTTCCAGGGGCACGAGAGCAGCGGCCGCCGCCAGCACCCGCTCCATCTGGGCCAGGGTGAGCATGGTCGGCGTGCCTCCGCCAAGAAAGATCGTCGGGCGCAGCGCGGCGGCCTCAGGCGAGAGCGCAGGCGGCGGTTGCGGCCCGGCGGCCAGCATCGCCAGTTCGGCGCACAGCGCATCTACGTAGGCTTCAATACGCGACTCCATATTGGCGTAGGTGTTGAAGTCGCAATAGCTGCAACGCCGGTGACAGAAGGGGATGTGGATGTAGAGGTGCTTCATTAGTCTGTAAACAACGTTTTTCGCTAAACCCCCTCCCCAACCCCTCTCAGGTGTAGGGTTTTTTGGGCGAGCGGGGGTTTTCGGCATTCCAATGCGCTTACGGTCCTCACCCCCCGCCCCGCTCTCCCGCTCGCGGGAGCGGGGGGAGTTGGGCGTCCCAATGCCCCGGATGGCGCATGGGACGCGAGGATGCGCCGGAAAACTCTACACCTGAGAACTCCCCAACCCTCCCCGCTGGGGGAGGGATCCCGGCTCCTCCCCCAACCGGGGGGAGGTCAGGAGGGGGACGGAAATGCAAGGCAACTTACTTTACAGACTATATCAAGGCTCCGGGAGGAGAGCAACGACCGGCGCGGCGCGGCGGGCGCGCGGTTCCACAGGACCCCATGCCAGCCCCCCGGCCCGTTCGCGGGTGCCGGGCAAGACGGTCGCCACGTCGCCGATCGGGGTCCAGCGCAGTTCGACCCCCTGCTCGGTGTCAATTTCGAGCACCGCCCCGGCGCCTCCAGGAGCCCACAACGCCCGTTCCAGGCGATCGCTGAAAGCCGGACCGATTTCGCGCGGCTCAGCGCCGGGGGCGGCGAGTTCCGCCGGGGTAAAGCTGCCGCCGGTCACGACGCCGCTGGCGTCGCGCTCCACACGGGCCAGAAAGTAGCGGATCGCCCCGTTGGGGAGGGCAATGGGCGCGCGGGCGTACCGGTCGCCGCCGACGATCAATTCGGCAGCGCCGCTGGTCGCGTCGGCGCGCCAGAGCTGCGGACCAGCCCCCGGCCCTTCCTTCGGGCCGGCAAGAAAGAGCACCGACCGCCCATCGGGCGCCCAGGCTGTTTCGCCACAGTAGCTGCGCGTGTCTGGCGGCAACGTGACCCGGAGCACCTCGCCGCCGCCGGCGGGCATGAAGCCGATGCCGCAGTCTTCGTAGAACAGGGACTGCACCTCTACCAGCAGTTGAGCGCCGTCGGGGCTGAAGGCCACCGGCAGGTAGGAACTCACCGCGCGCGAGGGGTTGGCCGGATCGTCCACCGGGTCATCGGCCAGCACCAGCTCGGGCGCGCCGCCGGTCGCAGGCAGGCGGTACATCCCGCTGGGAACGTCAGGGGTCTGGTTGTTATTGAGCAGGCGCAGGAAGATCGCCCCGCTGTCCGGGGTAAAAAGCAGGTCGCTCAGTTCGTGGCCCGGCACGCTGTAGAGCACGGTGACATTCTCGCCCTCCGATCTGGCGATGGAGAGCCGGTCGGCGTCCAGGTCGCCAACGACGTAGGCCAGCGCCCCGGAGGGCGCGACGGTAAACGTGGCGATCGGTGGCACGCCGGGGAGCGCGCTGCTCTCGCTGGTAAGCAGGACGCGGGTAGTGGCGTCACGTTCGATGCGGGCGATCTGGCCCCGTTCGAGCACGTAGAGCGGCGCAGGCATGCCCGGCGCGGCCGGAGGAACCGTGGCGACGGGCGGGATGGGCAACGCTGTAGCCGGAGCCGCTGTCGGTGTAGCAACCGGGGTAGCTGCGGGCGGAGGACCGGCGCAGGCCGTAACCAGCAACGCCAGGATGAAGAGACGTAAGATCTGGTTCATGGTTTATAGTGTAGCAGATGTGGAGGCGTAGAGAGAGACGGTTCCCAGAAGGGCGTTGCCCCCCCGCCTCTCCCGGTTTAAGGGCGGACAGAACGCATGAGCGCAGATGTGATTCACGGCGTTGGGATGCGCCGTTTCACCCTCACCCCCTGCCCCTCTCCCGCACGCGGGAGAGGGGCGGCCAGCGCCGTGCTCGGGGCTGTCTCAATGCGATAGCGGCGGTGTTCGCTCGGGTGTTCTGTCCGCCCTTAAACCCCTTCCGGGCGGGGAGCGGTGTTCCGCTCCCAGCGGGCCGGGGCGCGGAGAACCCCCGGTTTCTCCACATCGCACCAACCGGCGTGGGTTGTGGGAGGACCGGCAGAGCCTGGCTCTCCAGCACATGGCGCGTGGGGGCGCATGGTCACCTCACCTGCGCCGGGGGCGCAGAAACAAAAGCGTATTGGCGACGACGGCGCAGGCGTAGAGGCATGCGGTGGCGACAAAGAGAGGGCCGAAGCCGTAGCGTTGCTGCACGATAGCACTGACGGTCGGACCAATAATGTATCCAGCGGAGAAGGCGCCCTCGATAAGTCCTATCACCGTCGGGCGAGCGGCCTCGGGGGTGCGTTCCATAGCGTAGGCTTCATAAATCGGCATGGACATGTTCATCAGCGATCCTCGGGCCAGAGCCACCATAACGGCGAGCCAGAGCGTGGGCGCCAGGCCCAGCAGCAGCAGGCACGGGATGGAGAGGGCCTGGGTCAGCACAACACTGCCAATCTTGCCAAAGCGTCGCGACAGCCATGGCCCCAGGAGGGTAGCGGCCCCGGTGGCGACGCCGATGGCCGCAAAGATGATGCCCAGAGCGGCATCGGAAGCGTTGTAGCGCTGGCGGAAGTAGAGGTTGAGGAAGGGGATGAGCAGCGCCGCGCCGAGGGAAATCAGCAGCGGCGAGAGGGTGAAGGGCCAGGCGCTGAAGGCGGCACGGACCAGTCCGCTGGCGCCGAGCGGTGCAGGCTTTCCGGGCTGCGGTGTGCAGGCCGGTTCCGCTGGCAGCAGCAGCGGCAACGCGGCGAGGGTGACCAGCGTCGCGGCAATGGCAAAGGTGGCGCGGTAGGCCGGGGCGCCCGGCGGCACTCCCAGGACGCTGGAGACCAGGCCTGGGAGCGGACCGCCGATCAGGTTGCCCAGGCCCGCCGCGCCAATGAGCAGCGCGCCATTGAGGGCGAAAAGCGTATCGCGTTCAGCCGGGCGGCTGTGGCGCATCATGAAGGGCGCGGCGCTGACCTGGAAGAGCACCGCTGCCGGGCCGCTCAACGCGGCGCAGAGCAGCAATGGGGCCGGATCTGGCCACAATGCTACGCCCAGCAGCGCCACAGTGTGAAGCAGCGCGCCGAGGATCAGCGAGGGGCGCAGACCGATCCGCTGCACCGCCCACAGGATTGGCAGGCTGCTCAGCGCAGCCGCCAGCACCGGCAGGCTGTTGAGCAGCCCCAGCAGCGGCGTCTTGCCGGCCAGAGGCAGCCCGACGCCGCGCCGGTCATAGCCAAGTTCCACCAGCAACAGGTTGTAGAACAGGCCGCTGATGGCGAGGCCAGAGGTCAGAAGCGCGGCGTGGAACAGGTAGCGCCGCGCGGGGCGGGTCAGGCTGGGCATGGATCTGCGAGGTCTGCCTTCTCATGCGGCCGGAGGGCGTCCCCTGTATCATAGTCAGGGGTCGGGGGGTGAGGGGTGAATAGATAAGGGCCAAACGTGGTGGACGTTGCAACGGCCCTGACAGCCCTCCCACGGGTGTGCAGTTTCTTCGCTAAGGGTTACAATAAATCCTACAGTCTTTCTCACGGAACTGAGCAGGCTGTGAACGATGTTTCCTTGCCTTTCTGCCCCCCTTCCAACCTCCCCCCGTTGGGGGGAGGAGCCGGACTCCCTCCCCCAGCGGGGGAGGGTTGGGGAGGGGGCGTTGCCGAAAAACTTCGTTCACAGAGTACTGAGGCTTCCCCGCCTGAACCGCCGGTAGTGACGCAAAGGCGCAGAGGCGCAAAGTCTCGAAAGATCAGTATCACCAACGCCTTGCGTCTCTGCGCCCTTGCGTCAGCTTTTCTGAGAAGCCCTCTATGAGTATAGAAACCCAGATCCTCCATCCCGACGCTGCTGGCATCGCCGCCGCCGCGGCCCTGCTGCGCGCCGGGCAACTGGTCGCCTTTCCCACCGAGACAGTCTACGGGCTGGGTGGCGATGCCCTCAACCCGGAGGCGGTGGCGGCGATCTTCGCCGCCAAAGGTCGCCCCGCCGACGATCCGCTGATCGTCCACCTGGCCGATGCCGCCGATCTGCCCCGGGTCGCGGCATCCGTGCCGCCCGTGGCGCAGGAGCTGGCTGCGGCGTTCTGGCCCGGCCCGCTGACCCTGGTGCTGGAACGCGGCCCGGCGGTGCCCCTCGCCGTAACCGCCGGAGGGCCGACGGTGGCCGTGCGCGTTCCGGCGCACCCGGTAGCGCAGGCGCTGATCGCCGCGGCGGGCGCGCCGATCGCCGCGCCGAGCGCCAATCGTTTCGGCCATACCAGCCCCACCACCGCCGCGCACGTGCTGGCCGATCTGGGCGGGCGCATCGCCGCGGTAATTGACGGCGGACCGACACCCATCGGGGTCGAGTCCACCGTGCTTGACCTGACGCGCTCTCCGCCGACGGTGCTGCGCCCCGGTGGAGTCAGTCTGGAAGAACTTCAGGCCCATCTAGGCGAGGTGGCCGTGGAGAGCCGAAGCGCGACAGCGGAGCCATTGCGCTCGCCGGGCTTGCTGGAGCGCCACTACGCTCCGCACAGCCCGTTGTGGCTGGTGATCGGCCCCGCGGACGCCGCGCGGACCTGGCTGCGCGAGCGCGCTGCCGCCGAGCGCGCCGCCGGGCGGCGAGTGGGGCTGCTGGTGCCCGACGAAGACGCGGCGCTGCTCGCCGATCTTGGCGCGGACATCGAACCCCTCGGCCCCTCTGCGGCCCTCGACGTCGTGGCGCGGCGCCTCTATGCCGCCCTGCGCGCCCTTGACAGCCGGCATCCCGACTGCATTCTGGCCCGCGACCTCGGCGAGCGCGGCCTCGCCCGGGCCATCCGCGACCGGCTGAGCCGCGCCGCCGCCGGGCGGGTGGTGGTGCTTAATTCGGGGTAGGGTATGGTTGTACGTGTTCACGCTTCTCCTGGGAGCCAGGGCGGTTTGCCCTCGTCAGCGTTCGAGGGCAAGCCTCCCCGGCTCCCGGACGTGCGTGGTTGTCCCGGTGCCGAATATGCGCCGCCGCACCATCCGGGAGCAAGCCTATAATGCGCGCACCCTTCGTCTTCCAAAACTCTTTCCTCAGCAACAGGATCATGCCCGGAGTGAGCCTCGGCGCGCTCATCGTTGGCGGTCTCATGGCCGCCTCGTCGGCCCTGCACCTGGTCAACCTGAGTTCCATCGGCTATGCCAACGAATACTATACCGCAGCGGTTAACGCTATGCTGCAATCCTGGAGCAACTTCTTCTTCGTGGCGGCCGAGCCGGGAGGCTCGGTGACGGTGGACAAACCCCCGCTGGGTCTATGGGTCGAGGCGCTCTTCGCGTACTTCCTGGGCGTGAGTGGGTTCAGCGTCATTCTTCCCAACGTCCTGGCGGGAGCCCTGAGCATTGGCGTGCTCTACCAGATGGCGAAAACACACATGGGCGAGCTGGCTGGCGTCACGGCCGCGTTGACGCTGGCGATTACCCCGGTGTTCATCGCCACTAACCGCAACAACACCATGGACGGGATGCTGGTCTTCACGCTTCTGCTCGCGGCATGGGCCTGCCTCCACGCCACTGAGTCAGGCGACGCACGCTGGCTTCTGCTCGGGGCCTTCCTGGTAGGCCTGGGTTTCAATATCAAAATGCTGCAAGCCTTTCTGCCGCTGCCCGCGTTGTACGCGCTGTACTTCTTCGGCGCAAGAGGAACCTGGCTTAGAAAGAGTCTGCATCTCGGCGCGGCAACCCTCCTTCTTGTGGCGGTCTCGCTTGCGTGGGCGGTGGCAGTGGATCTGACGCCGCCCGAAAAACGACCATATATTGGCTCCAGCGGCAATAACACCGTGATGGGATTGATATTCGGACACAACGCTGCGGCGCGGTTGGGCGCGGTCATAGACGCAAGAAACGCGGCGCCTTCTGACGCCTCGCCTGCCCGCTTCCCCTATCCCGATGCCCCGCCCCCGTTGAACGCAACGCAAGGAAGGAATGGACAGGCCGATCCCTCGGTCAATCCGGAGATTCGCCCGCAAGAACTGGTCGGCCAGTTTCGGGAACTGCCTCCCGCCGCGCTTGAAGCGTGTTTCGGGCGGACTTGGGGCGCGCCCTGTTCGTTCATCCAGCCCAACGGGCAGATGATTGGCGGGACGTGCATTACTCCTCCCGCTATCGCGGAACTGGTCTGTGCTCCTGAGGCAAGGCCTCCGCAGAACGGTCAGGCGGCCAACGGACGAATCGGCAATGTCCCCTTTCGCGACGAGACCGGTCTGCCCGGCGTCTTCCGCTTCTTTGTCGCGCCTCTCTCCAAGCAGATGTCGTGGCTGCTGCCATTTGCGCTCATCAGCATGGCGCTGGCGCTCTTCGGAGCGCCAATACGGCTTCCCGTCCGGTCTGGCGTCCACAAGGGGCTGATCCTCTGGGGCGGCTGGCTGCTCGTCTGCCTGATCTTTTTCAGCGCGACGTCGGGCATTTTTCACGCCTACTATACCATTATGCTGGCACCGCCGCTGGGTGGCCTGGTTGGGATCGGTTTCGCGCAACTCTATCGCTGGAACACAGGTATGCCCCGGGCCATAGCGGGACTGATCCTCGTGGTTCTAATAACCCCGGGCTTTCAACTGTTCGCCGCTTCGCAATACAATGAACGTTCGTGGTGGATGTTCGGAACGGTGCTCCTGCTGGGGGCGGGGATCTTCTTTATGCCCCTTTCGAGACGGGCGGCGTATGGTCTCATCCTCAGCGCGATGCTCGTCATCCCCGCCTATTGGAGCGTCATGACCGTGCTGCATAGCCCGGATAACCGCCTGCCCACGGCGTATATGGGTCGAGGCCATCAGGGAGCTTTTCCTGCCCGTCCAGGCCCGGATGTCGCCTTGATGGACTTCCTGCAAGCCAACACCGGTGACGTGCGCTATCTGGTAGCGACACCCTCTGCTCAACAGGGCGCGCCTTACGTGATCGCTACGGGGCGGCCCGTGCTCTACATCGGCGGCTTTAGCGGACAGGACAACGTGGCGACCGCCCGCGATCTGGCCACGCTGGTCGCCAGGGATGAGTTGCGCTATGTGCTCTATGGCCGAGGGAAAGACAGCAAGCCGGACATTACCGCCTGGCTGGCTTCCTCCTGTGCGGTGGTGAAAGAGGTTTCTCCTGCGCAGGATGGGCCTGGTCAGGAGGGGTTGGCGCTGTACGAATGCCGCCGGTAAGCATGATTCGGGCAGGTGTTGCCGGGGAGCCGGATCAACGACGAGTGTTCATGGCCTGCTGCCGGTTCATGGCTCGCGCTCCAGCCGGCGCAGCGAAGCGGCGGAGCGACGTCCGGTTCAAAGGCGTGTTGCCTGGAGTTGTGCTGGCCCGTGTTCACGACACAAATGCTCCGCCCCCCATATCTTGATGATAACCAGCACTGCTATCGCTAGAAAGCCGATCATAAATCCGCTGGCAGCCAGATCCATCTTCATGTCTGGCATTGCTAGCCAGATAGACCAGTTCATCGAGTTGTGGGTCAGGATGGCCGCCAGAATACTGCCATTGGTGTTGTTGTAAATCCAGGTGAACAGGATAGACGCCAGGGTAATAACAACCAGCAGCGATAAGAAAACCACGAGATTGTCTGTCATGAACCTGCCAGGAATGAAAACGGCCGGAAGATGCCATAACCACCAGAAGAATCCCAGGATAATGCTGGAAGCCAGAGCGTTAAAGCGAGATTGCAGGCGCGGCAACGCGTAACCTCGCCAGCCGAACTCTTCCTGGAGCGGCCCGGCGGTGAAGAGAATGACGAAAAAGGCGATCAACGCATAAGGCGGATTGGAAACGACCGAGAGGTCAATCGGTCTGAAGCCCGCCAGCGCCGCAACCCAGATAGACCCGCCGAAGAGAACGCAAGGCAGAAGTAAGATTGCCGCCAACCAGATTTTCTTAAAGCGAAAGTCAATCCCCCGTTGCAAGAGCTGGAGAACGCCTCTGGCGCCCTGTTGGAGAAACGTCAGCGTAAAGGCGGCAACGAACGGGCCGAAGGCGGCAGGGTTAAGAGGACCGGCCAGAAAAGCAGTCCACCCTGCAGGAAAAGCGACACCGTGTGCTACCAGAGCGTTGGGTATCCAGCATGCCCACGTAAACGCGTAGGCAACGGCAAAATACCACCACAAACTCTTATCGTTACTCTTGATCCCCATCGTGGTCTTCGTGTGCGGGCTGTCTTGAGTTCTGCCTGGCGTGATGGCAGTGTAGATTGCGGACTGCTTGCTGTCAAGGAGTTGCTGCGTATGCGCCTCCATCCCGCCTTGACATCCTCACCCTGCCGCTAGTATACTCCGTGTGAGCGTCTCCCAGGTTAAACGATTAAGCAATGGCTACCATCAAGGATGTCGCGCAGCGCGCGCGGGTCTCCACTGCTACAGTGTCGTATGTGTTGAACGGCACCGGCGCGGTGACCGAGGCTACGCGGCAGCGGGTGCTGGAGGCGGTGGAAGCTCTTAACTACCGCCCCCACCACGCGGCCCGCAGCCTGCGCACCCGCGCCCGTACCCTGGGCCTGGTTCTGCCCGCCGATTCCCCTGGCCTGGCCGACCCGGCCCTCGCCGAACTGGTGGCTGGTCTGGCCGAGGGCGCCGCGGCGCTCGGCTATGGTCTCCTGCTGGCCTCCGCCGAACCTGAGGTGGCCGAGGCCGAGCTGGCCCTGGAACTGGTTGCGACCAATCGCGTGGACGGGCTGGTGCTCCTCGAGCCGCGGGTTGACGATGCGCGAGCGGCGCGTCTGGTCGCTGCGGGAGCGCCCTGCGTCTGCGCCGGCCCGTCCGTCGCGCCGGGGTGCGCGGCGCTCGGCTACGACCTCGAAGGCGGGGCCCGCGAGGCCACGCGCCACCTGCTGGCCCTGGGCCACCGGCGCATTGCCCTGATCGCCCTGCCCTCGGACCTGGCGGCCAGCGAGCCGTTTACCGAGGGCTACCTACAGGCTCTGGCCTCCGCCGGCCTGGTCCCTGACCCGGCCCTGGTGATCGAAGCGGGCATCTCCGAGGACGGTGGCATCACCGCGATGCAGGAACTGCTGGCGTTGCCCGAACCGCCAACCGCGGTGCTTGCCGCTGGCGACGCGCTGGCCTTTGGCGCCATGCACGCCCTGCGCGATGCCCGGCTTGCCGTCGGCGGTGATATATCGCTTGTCGGCATGGGCGACCTGCCGCTGGCAGCCCATACCGACCCGCCGCTCACCACTCTGCGGGCCCCGCGGCGGGCCCTGGGCAGGGCGCTGGCGCGGCGGCTGGCGCTCCTGGTGGAACGGCGTGACGACGCTGCGCCCGACGCCCCGTTCGGCCTTCGGTTGATCATCCGGCGCACCACGGCTCCGCCCCCACGCCACGGGTAGAGACGGCCCGCCGGGCCGTCTCTGCGACGGATGCATACAATATCCAGAGGAGGATTTGCCCGTATGGCCGGCATCAAGTTCGATCATGTCTGGAAGCGGTTTGGCGAGGTCACCGTACTGAAGGACCTCAATCTTGATGTTCTTGATGGCGAGTTTCTTGTGCTGGTCGGCCCCTCGGGCTGCGGGAAGTCCACGGCGTTGCGCTGCCTGGCCGGCCTGGAGGAGGTGACCGACGGCCAGATCTGGATCGGCGACCGGGTGGTCAATGATGTGCCGCCCAAGGACCGCGACATCGCCATGGTCTTCCAGAGCTACGCCCTTTACCCGCATATGAGCGTGTACGATAATATGGCCTTTGGCCTGAAACTGCGCAGGGTGCCCAGGCAGGAGATTGACCGGCGCGTCAGAGAAGCCGCTGAGATGCTCTCCATCGGCCACCTGCTCGACCGCAAGCCCAGGGCCCTCTCCGGCGGCCAGCGGCAGCGCGTTGCTCTCGGACGGGCCATCGTGCGCGACCCCGCCGTCTTCCTTATGGACGAGCCGCTCTCCAACCTCGACGCCAAGTTGCGCGTGCAGACGCGCGCCGAGATCTCCAAGCTGCACCAGCGCCTCAAAACCACCTTCATCTACGTGACCCACGACCAGACCGAGGCCATGACCATGGGGTCGCGGATCGCGGTGATGCGTGACGGCATTCTCCAGCAACTGGATACGCCCCAGCACCTCTACGACCACCCTGCGAACATGTTCGTCGCCGGGTTCATCGGCAGCCCCTCGATGAACTTCTTCGCGGCCCGCCTTGAGCGCCTGAACGGCGGCGTAAGCGTCGTGGTCGGCAATGACTTCATCGTGCCTGTGCCGCGGTCAAAAGTGGAGCGAGTCGGCACCCACATCGGGAAGGACATCTACTTCGGCATTCGCCCCGAAGACGTGCACGACGCTCATTACGTGGCTCGCGGGGTGGACGAGAGCGCCAAGCTCACCGTGCAGGTGAACCTGACCGAGGCCATGGGTTCCGAGGTCTATGCTTATGTGGAGAACAGTGGCCGGGAGTTCATCGGGCGGCTTGACCCGCGCACCACGGCCCGCCCCGGCGAAATCCTCGAGGTGGTTCTCGATATGGAGAAGATGCATATTTTTGACCGCGAAACCGAGAAGGCGCTGGTGTAGCACGTGTGTCCGCGAGGAGGCCACGGAGGGGCGCAGCCTCCCTGACCCTTTCTCCAATAACCAGACCTCATGGGCACACCCAGCCTCGGCCAGACAAGTAGTAGCACCCCTTGACCGTACCCCAGTAGCTGGTATCGGCCGGTACGAAGCTGCCCAGCGCCGACGAATTCGGCCCCCAGCCGGGGTTGATCCTGAAGTACGGGAAGGCCCATTTGTTCACGCAGTGATTGCCCTTAAACAGGTCCCAGCCACACTGGCGCACCCAGGCCTGGGCCAGGCCGTAGGCCAGCGGGTAATGCGCCGAAGCGAATGAGCCGGTCAGGATAATGCCCGGCGTTTTCTCGAACTCAATGGCGTTGGCGATGTGCCGCCACTCATTGACGACGAAGTTGTGGCCTCCCACTACGGCCATCCAGGCCGAGGCCCGCTTCTGAGGGTACAGGTAGGCCCCGCCCATGTTCCAGGGCCAGGTCGGGCCGGCCGACCCCAGGCAGAAGCCGCCGATGTAGCTGCGGATTTCCATCTGCATATTGTTGACCCCGCCATCCACCACCACCGGCGCAACCACGTTCGGGGTGTTGACGCCGCCGTTCTGCCGGTAGACGCCCCATTTGTTCACCCAGCCCGGATTACCGGCCGCCGCTCGTTCATCCACCCAGCCGAACAGCATGGCCCACGCCGTGGCGCCGCAGCCGCTCCAGCAGCTATTGGTGTTCGGCCAGGTGTAGGGCGGGATCTGGCGGTACAACCGCTGCGCGGCGAAGCCGCCATCGGCTTCCCAGAAGTGCCACTGGATAACCTGAACGCTGTGGGTAATGGCCGGACCAGCCGTCGCCGTCTCGGCGGGTGGCTGCGCTGGAACCGGGGACGCGCGGCCGGGCTGGCCCTCGCTCCTGATCAGCGGCAAATACACCTGCGCGATCAACGCGGCAGCCAGAAAGCGCACCCGCTCGGTCTGGCCGGCCTGGGTAGCCAGCACCGCCTCGAACGGCGTAATCTCAGCGGGCGGTGCCAGCAGCGTAACCCGGCAGCCATTGCCGATGGCCTCAATCCGCGCCAGCCCTGCGGCCGGTCCCGTTAGATCGCAGGTGACCGGGCCGGCCGCCAACACGGTGAACGACTCGCCGGGCAGCAGTGAGATGCCCCACTGCTCCCACTGGCGCACGGTCTCCCAGTCGTCGCTGGCATGTTGCCGGCGCACGGCCAGAATCGGGGCGTAGTTGGCGGCAAAGCCCGCCTTCAGCTCCGGCCAGCTTTCCCATTCCGCCAGTGCCAGGCCCGCTGGCGTGCTCGTCAGGCCGGTCTGCACCAGTGTGCCGGGACCGGGGTTAGCCGGATCGGGTCCTGGCGTCCACTCGAAGGTCCCGTGCAAGCTGTTCAGGTTCACCCCCTCCAGGCCCACAATCTTGAGCAGGGGGTTCTCGGCGCCCTCGGCGCGGATAAGTTGCTGGCCGTCCGGCGTCTCTGCACCATAGGTCAGAGTATCTAGCTTGTAGAACGTCAGGGCGCGGCCGTCCGCTGCCGACAGCAGTCCCCGCGACACGGGATCGCCCTCCGTCTTCCAGTGGGCCAGGGGGTAGTCATGCTCGCCAGTGCTGACGATGATAAAACCGGACGGCGCGCCCGTCGCCGAGCGCACGGCGAACTCATAGTAGGCCGGCGCGGGGAGGTCGGGCCGGAAATAGGGGTAGGCGACGTTGTCGAAGAACGCGCCCGACCACTCCGGCGCGCTGGCGCGCAGCAGGGACAGGAAGTTGAGCGCCCGGCGCAGATGTGGCGTCGGCACATCGTTCAGCCGCGGCAACACGCGCAGAGGGGCGCTCACGTTCTGGGGATGGTCGGGAACGCCGCATGTGCCGCGGGAGCAGGCTGTCAACGTCCCTAGACCGGGTGTGGCAGCGGCCGGAACATCGAAGGTGCGGCTGAAGCTGCCGTTGCCGGTCTCGGCGTAGCTCAGCACGTCGCCGTTCAGCCGGATCTCGATCACCCCGGGCAGAAAGTTGGCGCCGGTGATCCTCAGCGGCTGCCCCGGCGCCACGGTGTAGGCATCGAGGGTCACACTGGCCCGTGGCGGCGTCTGTGATTGCGCCAGACCGGGCAGCATGGTCGCCAGCAGGAACAGCAACGCCAGCCAGGTCAGGTGTCGTGTCGGAAAGCGTATCGGCTTCATCTGTCTCACTCCTTCTCTTGCAGACGTCGGAACAGCACGGCCAGGCAGTCGGCAATCTGCGCCTCGCTGCTCAACGCCAGGTTGCTGGAGGGGAAGCGCAAGAAAACGTAGCGACCATCTTGCAGCGCCTGCACGGCGCGCAACTGGCTCTCGGGGATGACCCAGGTGTAGCCCTCCTGCACATAGTCCGCCAGGCTGTTCACGACAACCCCTGGCAGTCTGTTGGCGGGATCGGTGTCCAGGCGCCATTTGACGAGGGTCTCCTCACCGGTGTAGGCCTGCACCGTGAACTCGGCCTGCTGGGCGGCGCCGGGCGGGGTGTAGAACCACGTGCAGGCGGTCCAGCCCGGCAAGACGGTATCCATCAGGTTGTCTGGCTGCGTGCCGATCAGCCGCTGGAGCTCGTCGGCAGGCGCCAGCTCGGCGCAGGGGATGGTCAACGGGGCCGACGCGGCGGCGGGTTGCGTGGTCGCTGGCTCAGCCGGGGTTGTGGCCGCGGGCGATGGCGGGATGGCCGCGGGTGTCGGCGCGCCCTGTGAGATGGGTTGACCGCCCCCGCAGGCGGCGAGGACGAGGGCCGCAAGAACCGTGAGCAAAACCACGGGCATGTCGAATTCGTGTCTCACGTTCGCCTCCTGGCCACTCTACGCCAGCGACGGATGCCAGCGTTCCGTCACTGGCGGCTGTTACTGGAACGGCGCATCGTCGTCCGCTGGCGGGGCCTCGGCGGAGATGCCCGGCGCGTAGGCAGCAATAAAGGCCACGGCATGCTCCAGGGAGGTGAAGCGGCGGGCCGCGCGGTCGGGCAGGTGGATGATCTCCCCGCGCCAGACCATGCTGCCCGCCTCGCGCCACAGGCGCACGATGAAGGTTTCCTGTTGCAGAGGACGATAGGGTGGTGACGTCATGCTGCCAGGCTATGCCAGTGCGCTTACAGAAGTGCTTACAGAGGAAGCGGCCAAAAGATACAGGGACGCCAACGTTCCGAACGTTGGCGTCCCTGAGCTGGTTGTGCGGCTTCCGGTGAATGTCCGTTTCGCCTCAGGCTACCCCTCGCTGCGCTCGGGGTGACAAACACCGGGAGTAGTGCACAGACTACTAACGATATCCGTCCTGCGAATTTGCGGGTATTTTCGCCTTGTGGGAGCGGACACCCTGCCTGCCGCCTTATTAGCTCTCCTTTGTCATATCCGCAGCTTCCGCTACGAGGAGGTTCGGAGGGACCATACCCTTCGAGCTTTCCCCTTCCTGGTGGGGCGCGGCTTTGCCGCGCCGCGCCAGGAAGGGTAGATCTTCGAGGGCCTGCGACCTCCCAATCGCCGCCAGGGGCAAAGTGACAAAGGAGAGCTAAAAACACCTTGCAAGATCACACATCGTCGCCTCGCCGTATCCGCTCGTACAGCAGCGTCGTCTCCGGCGAGGGGGTGGCCTTGAGATCGGCGGCCAGCAGGTCGGTCAGCTCGCGGTACCGGCGCAGGGCCTGGCCGCGTTCCCCCTGTCGCGCCAGACAACGCATCAGCTCCCGCTGCGCCAGTTCGAGATAGGGGTCCTCGGCCAGGCATCGGCGATAGATGGCAGCGGCGCGTTCGTACTGGCCGTCCAGCAGGTGGAGCCGGCCCAGGTCGAGCAGCGCCTGCAGGTAGGTCATGCGCAGCTCCTCCCTACGCAGGATCGCCCATTCGCCGGGGTCGAGGTCGGCCAGGAACTCCCCGCGCCACAGCCCCACGGCTTCCTCCAGCAGGGCGATGGCCACGGCGCGCTGCCCGGGGGACAGCGCATCGGCCGGGCCCATCGCCGCCGCCTGTCGCAAGGTGGCCTCCAGCGCGGCCACGTCGTACCACAGGGGCAGCTCCCGGTTAACCGCGTAGGCGCCGGCGGCGAAGCGGATGCGCTCGGCGTCGCCCAGGGCCCGGCGGATGAAGTGCAGGCTGCGGTGCAGGTAGTTGCGCAGTTGCGCTGGCGAGGCGTCGGGCCACAGGTCCAGACCAATGGTCGTCCTGGTCGCCGCGGGCCGGTCCAGCAGATAGAAAAACAGCTCACACGCCTTACGGTAGTTCCAGGCCGACGCGGGCACGGGCTGACCGCCGACCGTCACCTGGACCGGCCCCAGCGCGCGGGCGCGCAGCTCCGGTGTTGGCGGCTGCATAGTCACTGCTACCGCCGGGGACGGTCGCTCGCCAACGGCCAGGCGCGCGGCTGCTTCCAGGGATATGGGCAATTCGACCGCGGCGGCGAGCCTCTCGACCGTCTGCTGTATCAGGTCGCGCCAGGGCGGTAGCCGGGGAACGCGCAGATGCTCGCGCTCGGCCGAGGCTGCGGTCAGCAGCCTGGCGGCTGTGTCGGGATCGGTCGCGGCCAGGGCGACGGCGACCGCCTCCACCGCCTCGATCAGCGGGTGGCGGTGCCCGGTCGGCGCCAGCAGCGTCACCGCTTCGCGGGCCTGGGCGAGGGCCCCTGCGGTATTTCCCTGCCGGGCTGCCAGCAGCGCCAGCCGGGCCAGCAGGACCCCGCGCCCGCGGGTCGAGCCGGCGCGAGCGTAGGCGGCCAGCCCTTCGTTGTAGCGTGCCTGGCTGGCCAAGAGGTCTCCCTGCGTGGCTGCCAGGTCGCCCAGTTCGCGCAGCGCGTCTCCCTCCCAGGTCGGCCCGTCGAGGTGGCGGCAGAGGGCCAGCGCCCGTTCACCCAGGCGTGCGGCTTCGGTCAGATTGCCGTTCAGACGGGCGATCGAGGTCAGGACGCCCGTCGCAGTGGCAAGGGAATGCTGGTCGCCGGCGGCTTCGGCCAGGGCCAGGAGGCGCCGGGTGTGTGCGCCTGCCGCCTCACTGTCGCCGCGGGCCAGGGCGATCTCGGCCAGGTTTTGCAGGGCGGGCAGCAGGTCCACCCCGGCGCGGGCCGCGACTTCGAGGCCGGCGGCGAAGCTCGCCGCAGCCTCGTCATAGTCGCCGCGGTCAAAGTGGACCAGACCCAGGTTGTTCAGCGAGACGGCCACGGCGTAGTCATCGCCCAGTTCGCGGCGCAGGCCCAGGGCGGCCCGATGATGGGCGATGGCCCCGTCGAAGTCGTTCAGGTCGTGGTTGACGAGGCCCAGCAAGTCGAGGGCGCGGGCCTCGGTCGCGCGGTCGCCCGCCTCTTGCGCCAGGCGCAGGCTCTCGGCCCCGCGGGCGAGGGCGACGCGGTCGTCCCCCTGGCGGCAGGCCAGCCGGCCGGAAACGAAGGTCGCGCGGGCGCGGAGGATCGGTGGTACGGCATCGGCCTCGGGGAGGGTGAGCAATTCGTCGGCCCAGCCGCGTCCCTCGGCGAGCGGCCCGCGGTTGAACCAGAAGCGGAAGAGCGCCACCACCAGGCGCAGGCCCGCCTCAACCTGCCGCGTCGTGACGGCCCAGCGCATTGCGGCGCGCAGGCCATCGTATTCCGCCTTCAGCCGGACCATGGCCTCGCCGGAGATCGGCCCCAGCGGGGCGCCCGCCGCCTCCTCGGCCAGGCGCGTGGCCCAGTCCAGGTGCCGGTCGCGGGCGATCGGCCCCTCCCCGGCTTCCTCCAGAAGCTCGCGAGCGTAGATGCGCACCGGCTCCAGCAGGCGATAGCGGGCCGGGCCACGGGCGGGCAGGTCGGCGACGATGACCATAGACTTGTGGGCCAGCCCTGCCAGGGGCGCCAGCGCCGTCTCCTCGTCCTCGCCGGCCACAGCGGCCGCCATCGCCAGCGTAAAGTCGCCGGGGAAGACCGACAGGCAGCGGAAGAGGCGCTGTTCGTCGGTGGTCAGCAGGTTATAGCCCCGGGCCAAGGTCGCCGTCAGGGTGCGCGCTCGCGCAGTCGCGCCCGCCGCTGGCCCCCGTTCCGGCATGGTCAGACCCTCGGTCAGGCGGCGCTCGATCTGCTCGAGGCCGAGGATCGCGGACCAGGCCGCGGCCAGTTCGATGGCCAGGGGCAGGCCCTCCAGCCGCCGGCAGATGGCCGCAATCAGGGGGGCATTCTCGACGGTGAGACGAAAGTCGGGCACTGCGGCCATTGCGCGGGCGACGAACAGGGCGACGGCAGGGTGTTCGGCCAGGCGGGCGGGAGGCAGGTTGGTCGGCGGCAGGGGCAACGGCGGCACTGGCCAGACCTGCTCGCCAGGCACGCCCAGGGGTTGCAGGCTGGTGGCCAGGACGCGCAGGCCGGGGCAGCCGCGCAGCAGGGCATCAGCCAGGGCGGCCACGGCCACGGTCAGATGCTCGCAGGCGTCCAGCACCAGCAGCCGTGGCGTCGGGCCGATGGTCGCCATTAGCGCCGCCAGCGGCGAGCGGACAACATCCGCAAGGCCCAGGGCCGAAGCTACGGCCTGAGGGACGAAGGCCGGGTCGGAAATGGGGCCAAGGTCGCACCACCAGGCGCCGGCCGTGAAGCGCGGGGCCAGCGACCCGGCCACGTGCAACGCCAGGCGGGTTTTGCCACTGCCTCCCGCGCCAGTAAGGGTTACGAGCCGGGCCTCGCTTAGCCGGGCCTGCACCGCCCGCGCCTCGCGACGTCTGCCCAGGAGCGGGGTGAGGGCCAGGGGCAGCTTCCCGGCAGCGGCTGGCTCGGAAACAGGTAATACCATCACTGCCCTTTAACCATTCCGCTCAGACGTTCGGCTGATTTGCCGCATCGCGCTGCATCCGGTACAACAGGATGCGCCACGCAACTGTCAACCGCAGAAGCGCGATGCGGATGCCAACTTGCCGGTACCACTGGGCAGCACGTCACGATTGGCGACGCACAGCGCGCCATCGAGCGAGCCCACCGGGTCGATCTGCTCAATTGGTTGCGCCAGCAGTTTCAACATCAGGAAACCTTCGCCGTTATCGTCCGGCAGCTTGCTGCGTAATGGTGGTTAAAAGCGCAAGGATAGTGAGGGCAAACAGCTTGCCCTGCGCCGCCCCCGTTCTTCAGCTCAGCCCCATCGTCTCCGGGAAGCCCAGCATCAGGTTCATGTTCTGCACCGCCTGTCCCGAGGCCCCTTTCAGCAGATTGTCCACCGCAGACACGATGATGTAGCGGCCTGTCTCCGCTTCCACTGGCTGGAGGCCAATCGCCAGGTACATCGTCTGCTGCACGTGGCGCAGTTCGGGCAGGCGACCCTCGGGCAGCAGTTTGATGAACGGCTCATCGGCGAAGACAGCGTAGGCCGCCCGCGCCTCCGCCAGGCTGGTGTGGGGGCGCAGGGTGACGTAGATCGTGGAGAGGATGCCGCGATAGACCGGCAGCAGGTGCGGCGCGAAGATAATGTGCAGTCCAGTCTCCTGCTCCATCTCGCCGAGGTGGCGGTGGACCCGGCCCACATTGTAGGCGCTGAAAGTCTCGTGGGTCTCGCCGAAGTGGGTGCGGAGAGAGAGGGAGCGCCCGGCCCCCGACACGCCCGATTTGCTGTCTACGATCACCGTCGGGTCGGCGATCAACCCGGCGCGCGCCAGGGGCCACAGGGGTAGAATGGCCGTCAGGGGGTAGCAGCCGGTGTTGGCGACCAGACGCGCGGCACGGATGCGCTCGCGGTGCAACTCGGGCAGCCCGTAGACCGCTCTGGCGAGCAGGTCAGGCGCGGGGTGCTCGTGGCCGCGTCGCCGCCGGTAGTCCTCCGGGTCACGCAGGCGAAAGGTGTCGGAGAGGTCTATCACCTTCACGCCCTGCTCGAGCGCCTGCCGCACCAGGGGAATCAACTCCGGCGCGCCGTGGGGCAGGCAGGTGAAGACCAGGTCCACACCGTCCAGTTCGGCTTCCTCAGCATTCACCAGCGGCAGATCAATGAAGGACGGAAACACGTCGCCGAGTCGCTGCCCCGCCGCCGAGCGCGCCGTTGCGAAGGCGATCTCCACCTCAGGGCGCCGCGCCAGGAGCTTGATCAGCTCAAATCCGGTATACCCCGTCGCTCCGTAAATCCCTACACGGGCCATTTGCTCTCCTCAACAGTCCTGCTAGAACCTGTACGGCGCGGAACCGCGCTGATCCGATCTCCACGTCGCACGGCCCCTTGCCGATCATCTCCCTTCGTCCCCGGACGTATGCCGTTCAGGAGTCTGCAGGAACGTTTTCAGCGGGCCATCACCCAACCGTTATCCCCAGCGGTTGACATGAATAAGCTCGTGCAGGGGTAAGTGGTTGACGCATTGGCGCTAAATATCCAGCTCGCTCACCTCGGCCGCGTGGGTCTGGATGAAGCGGCGCCGGGGCGGCACCAGATCGCCCATCAGCATGGTGAACGTCTCATCGGCGCGCTGGGCGTCTTCCAGAGTGACCTGGAGGATGACACGGTTAGCGGGGTTCATCGTCGTCTCCCAGAGCTGTTCGGCGTTCATCTCGCCAAGCCCCTTGTAGCGCTGGATCTCGACCTTCGTCCCTGGCGGGAGACTGGCGATGTAAGCATCGCGCTCAGCATCGGAGTAGACGTAGCGATGCTCCTTGCCGTGCTTGATGCGGTAGAGGGGCGGCTGGGCGATGTACAGGTGGCCGTTGGTGATCAACGGGCGCATATGGCGGAAGAAGAAGGTCAGCAGCAACGTGCGAATGTGGCTCCCGTCAACATCGGCGTCGGTCATGAGCAGAATGCGGTGGTAGCGCAGTTTATCGGGGCTGAACTGCTCGCCGATGGCCGTGCCGATGGCGGTGATCAGCGCCTTCACCTCGGCATTGGAGAGCATGCGGTCGAGGCGGCTCTTCTCGACATTGAGGATCTTGCCCCGCAGAGGCAGCACAGCCTGAAAGCGCCGGTCGCGGCCCTGCTTGGCGGTGCCGCCGGCCGAGTCGCCCTCGACAATGTACAGTTCACAGCGCGCCGGGTTGGTATCCGAACAATCGGCCAGCTTGCCGGGGAGCGAGAAGCCCTCCATCGCGCTCTTGCGCGCCGTCTCCTTCACTTTCTGCACCGCCAGGCGCGTGCGGGCGGCGGCCAGGGTCTTCTCGATGATGCGCCGCGCCTCACTCGGGTTCTCGTCGAGCCAGGCGGCAAAGGCGTCGTTCAGCACGGTGGCGACCGCCCCGGCGGCCTCCGGGCTGACCAGTTTCTCCTTGGTCTGCGAACTGAACAGAGGGTCCTTCAGCTTCACGCTGATCACCGCCGTCAGGCCCTCGCGCACATCGTCGCCGGTGAGATTGGCCTCGTTCTCCTTAAGCAGGTTCTTGGCGCGGGCGTAGTTATTGATGATGCGCGTCAGGGCGGTGCGGAAGCCCGAGAGGTGCGTGCCGCCGTCGGTGTTGTTGATATTATTCGCGAAGGCGTAGATCGAGTCGGTGTCGTAGGTGTCGGTGTACTGCATCGCCACCTCGACGGCCACATCGTTCACCGTGCGCTCGGCATAGAAGGGCTGCTTGTGCAGCGGCGTCTTGTCCTTGTTCAGGTGGCGCACGTAAGAGACGATGCCGCCCTCGAAGTAGAAGTTCACCTCCTGGCCGTCGCGCCGATCTTCGAACTTGAAATGCAGGCCCTTGGTGAGGTAGGCCATCTCGCGGAAGCGCTGGGCCAGGACCTTGAAGTTGTAGTCAATGCCATCTTTGAAGATCGTCACATCGGGCTTGAAGTGAATGGTCGTGCCGGTGCCCTCGGCGGGGCCTACGGCGCGCACCTCGGCGATCGGCTTGCCCGCGCGATACTCCTGCACCCAGAGTTGCCCGTGCCGGCGCACCTCGGCGCGCATCCACTCCGAGAGGGCATTCACCACCGAGAGACCCACGCCGTGCAGCCCCGAGGAGACTTTGTAGCCCCCGTCGCCGAACTTGCCCCCCGCGTGTAGCTCGGTGGCGGCCAGTTGCAGCGCCGACACCCCGTACTTCGGGTGGATGTCCACCGGGATGCCACGTCCGTTGTCCGTAACCCGTACCGAGCCGTCCTCAAAAATCGTAATCTCAATGCGGTTAGCGTACCCGGCGAGGGCCTCGTCAACCGAGTTATCCACCACTTCTTTGATCATATGATGCAGGCCGTTGATGTCGGTCGGGCCAATGTACATGCCTGGGCGCTTGCGCACCGCATCAAGGCCCTCAAGGACGGTGATCTGGCTCGCGTCGTAGCTCTGGGGTTGGGGAGCAGTAGTGTTTTTGTCGTTCATTGCTGGCGCTTTCTTCCACGGCGTCGCGCCTACCGGACCGATCGGCGTTCCGTGGCATTGGAATGCTTCAGTTGGCCCCCTCACAACCTTATTATTATACCACACGCGGGCGGCATCCGTTACAATCCCCAGAACGCATGAGCGCATGTCCCGGCAGCGCCGTGGCCGTCCCACCTGCCGGGCGGCTCTCTCCTGGGAAAACATCCGCCGGTTATACCGGTTCCTGTTGCACACAGTGCAGACGCATCACCGTCAGGTCCCATTGAGACGCCATACCGGCAATCCCAAATCCCAAATCCCAAATCCAAAATGCCATCACCCTCGGCGTTCTGTTGGCTCCGCGACCGGAGCGCGAGCAGGCGGACGCTGCCCCGGTCGCAGGGGGCGGAAGCCCTCGCCGATCACTTCGCTCGCCTCGCTGATCACCACAAAGGCGTGCGGATCGGCCGCCGCCACCGCTGCCCGCAACGTGCTGACCTCGGAGCGGTTAATGATGCAGAGCAGAATGGCATGGGTCGCGCCAGTATAGCCTCCGACGCCTTCCAGGCGGGTCACCCCTCGTCCCAGATCGTAGAGCAGGGCGCGCATGATGCCTTCGGGCCGGTCGGTGATGATCAGCGCCTGCCGCGCGCCGCGCCCCGCCGAGAGCACGAAATCAACTGTGCGACTGCTGACGAAGGCCACCAGCAGGGCGTAGAGCACCTTCTCGGGGCCATAGGCGAACAGGCCCGCGCTGAAGACCACCACGTCACATACCAGCAGCACGCGGCCAGGCTGCACCCCTGTGCCCGCTTCGACCAGCCGCGCAATGATGTCGGTGCCCCCGGCGGTGCCGCGCGCCCGCAGGATCAATCCCAGCCCCAGGCCGTCGAGCAGCCCGCCGTAGAGACTGTAGAGCAGGGGGTCGCTCGTCACGGGCCGGGCGTAGGGGGCCAGGGCGTCAATCGCCACCGACATGACGAGCAGGGCATAGACCGTGCGCATGCCGAAGACAAAGCCCCCCAGGCGTCGCCAGCCGAGGATCATCAGCGGTACGTTGAGGGCCAGCACCACCCCGCCGACCGGCGTGCCAAGGTAGGTGCTCGACAGTTGCGCCACGCCCGTCACTCCGCCGACAATCACGTCATTCGGCACCAGAAAAATGCGAACTGCCAGCGCGACCAGCAGTGCTCCCAGGGTGATCATCCCGTAGTGGGTCAGGGTGGTCAGTGCGCGCCGCGCGCGCAGCTTGAGTTTGGGTCGCATTGAGTTTTACCTTTGCGGTTGGATGGTCCGCAGAAATCTGGTTTCCCCATACCCCCGCCGTTGGAAAGGGCGCTCCGGCGAACGCCCCCACCTTCGCTCCAGACGTGTATAATACAAGGTATAACATTACCCGGGGATTGCCATGCTAACCTACGAGAACTTTGTCTCAGTGCTGCTCGGCGCCATCGAGCGAACGGGGCTGAACATCGCCTACACCCAGGAATTGCTCGATACGCACGCCCTTGGGCGCAGCCTGAGCATTACCTGTCTGCCCGACGGGGTGGTGGACGACTGCGGGCCGCAGGAGCCGCCGCTGCGTGCGGTGATTGCTTTCCGCTGGTCGCCCGAGTTCACTGTGTTCTCGTTGCGCGGCGCCGAGTCCCTCGATGGCATCGAACGCTATGTGGACGAACGTCTCTTCGCCCAGGCCCGCGGCGGTCCTTCCCTCGATGTGGAAGTGACCTATCACCTGCCCGTTAATGGCAGGGCCCAGATCGAACCGCGCGATCTGCCGGCGATTGCCCAGGCCCTCCAGCAACTCCATGCCATGCTGGTGGACAATGAGGACGGGCTGAGGGTGGACGGCACACTGTCCTTCAATCCCGGCGGCGCCCCGCACGTGCAGTCACTTGTCGCGGTGCGCCTCTGGAGCCTGGATGAGGCGCTCTACGACGCCGATCTGCTCGAGGTCACCTTCGAGGAGCTGTGCGCCGAGTTGCGGGCGATGCTCCAGATGCTCCACGAACAGTACGGCTCGCGTTCCGACGCCGCTCCTGGCGCCAATGGCCTCTCACTTGATCGACGCTATCTGAAGCCCCCCACGGCCTGAGTGTATGGGGAGGCGTAGAGGCGTGGAGGTGTGGAGGTGTCGAGGTGTGGGTCTGCTTGCACCTCCACATCTCCACATCTCCACACCTCCACACCTCCACACTACCCTGATATCCCCATATGGCGCCCCTTTTTCCACCCGAGGCTCTGGCGGCCCTGACAACGCCGGGCGTCGCCGAACGCTGGACGGCCGTCCAGGAGCGTTTGCACCCCCTGCTGGCCGCCCTGGCCGAGCGCGTGCGGACGGCGGCTGCCCGGCGCTATCCTCGCCAGTGGCCGCTCTACGAGATCAGTTTCAAGAGCCAGCGCTACGTGCACCGTGGCCGGGGGCAGCGCGATCCGATCGAAGACTACTGGGTGGCCTTTGACCGGCCGCCGCGCGGCGCAGGAGTGCTGGTGGCCGTGAGCGCGGCCGACCGCGCCGTGCTGGTGGGGCTGCAACTCTGGCGCGCCCGCAAGGAGGATCTGGCGCGTCTCTGGGCCGGCGCGCCCGCCGTCTGGCGCCCGCTGGTGGAACGCATCGCCCGCGAAGGGCAGGCCCGCTTCGCCGCCCCCGAAGGCGCCACGCCCGATCTGTGGATCGAGCGCTACCTCGGCGCGCGCAACGCCGGTTATCTCTGGGCGGGCTTTGTCTATCCCTGGTCGAACCTGCCTGACGATCTGGAACAGCGCATCGTCGCCGATGTGCTCGATCTCCTGCCCCTGAACGAGGCATTAATGGAGCAGGCCGAGGCGGGCGCAGCGCTTCCCGCGGCGCGCCTCCGCGAGCGCCCGGTCACGTATGCTCCTCACGAGATGCCGCCCATTGAGGTGATCGCCGAACGCATCCGCGCCCGCGGCTTTCGCATCGCCGACCTGACCCTGCGCGCCTACCACGTCGCCCTCCAGACCCGTCCGCTGGTCATTCTGGCCGGCATCAGCGGCGTCGGCAAGACGCGCCTGACCCGCCTCTACGCTGATGCCGTCTACGATCTTCCACCTGGACGCGATAATCCCTACTATTTGATCGTCGCCGTACAACCCGACTGGCACAACGCCCACGACCTGCTCGGCTACTACCATACGCTCACCGGCGTCTACCATCCTACGCCATTTCTGCGCTTCCTCTTGCAGGCGGCCGCCGATCCCCAGCAGTTCTACTATGTGTGCCTCGACGAGTTGAACCTGGCCCGCCCGGAGTACTATCTTGCGCCCATCCTTTCGGCAATGGAAACCCTCGAAGGGTTCCTCGATCTGGGCAGCCCCCTCGCCGAAACGCCCCTGGCCGGCGGCGGCGTGCTGCAGAACCCTGTGCGCCTGCCGGTTAATCTGCGCATCATCGGCACGGTGAACGTTGATGAAAGCGCCTTTGTCCTGAGCGACAAACTGCTCGATCGGGCCAATCTGATCGAGTTGACCGAGGTGGACCTGGAGGGCTTCCGGGCGATGCACGCAGCCGCCGTGGACGAGCATGTCTGGCGGACGCTGGTGGCGGTGCACAGCCTGGCGACAGAGGCCGGGCATCCCTTCGGCTATCGGGCGCTGGGTGAGATGCTCCGCTTCATCGAGCAGGCCGCGGGCGCCCTGACCCCGGCCCAGGCCCTCGACGCGCAGATCAAACAGAAGGTGCTTCCCCGTCTCCGCGGCGAGGATAATCCCCGGCTGCGCCGCGCCCTCACCGGCCTGCTCAGCCTGACCCTGGGTCTCGAGCCGCGGGTGTGGGGGCGCGCCGCTCAGGTCTCTGACGAACAACTGGCTGCCGCGCCCTTCCCCGAGAGCGCCGCCAGGCTGCGCCGCATGCTTGAACGCCTTGATCAGGACGGGGTGACCGATTTTTATGCCTGAAGAAATAGTGGGGAAAGCGCAGCCCTGCTTCAGCGGTTCTCGAAAACATTGCTCCGCAAACGATAGGGGCAAGAGCGCAGCGAGGCACACAGCTCATGGGCCTCAGGGGATTGAGCATTCCGGTCGGTGCGCTCGATTATCCTTGCCCCACAATCCGTAACGCCGCGATACACGTGATGGCTGCCGGCTCCCGGCCTGCTTCCTGCCAGGTGCGCCCGCGATCCTCGGAGCGCAGCAGTTGCCCCGCGCTCGTGCCCGCCCAGATGTAGTCCATATGGTAACTGGCAGGGGCCAGCGTCTGCACGCGGCCATCGAGACCGCCTTCGACCGTGGACACGCTCCAGGTCGCGCCGCCGTCTTCGCTGCGGGCAAGGATTGACCCTCCGGCGCGGGCGGCGATCAGCGTCTCCTGTTTGCCGGCCAGGAGGGCCAGCGCGTTCGCTTCGGGGTCGGGCGATGCGGCGCCGCGCCACTGTGCCGGTCCCTGGGCGGTGTATACCAGCGGTCCAGGACTCCTGAGCAGTGCCAGCAACCTCTCGGCGTCAGCGGCGTCGGCGAGCGCCCAGGATTGCCCGCCATCGCTGGTGCGCAGGGGCGGGCCATCGTCCACCGCCGCCACCAGATTGAGGGCGTCTGCGGCCAGCAGGCCGCGGATAGCCTGTCCCTCCAGCACCCGGCCCACTCGTCGCCAGCGCCCCGTCCCCCCCGGGTCGCTGTAGATTGCCAGTCCTTCCGTTGTGCCCACGTAGACAATACTGGCCCTGGCCATCACAGGTTCTCCCTCTGTTGCTTGCCTTGCTCCACGTCCGGCAGGATAGCACCGTCCTCATGGTAACGCAAAGCGCACCCTTCCTGCCAGTGTTCCTCCATCTCGCCCGAACGATACTCGGCGCGGAGCGTTGCCGGATCCCCCTCCCCTGCGTGCGCGGCAAAAAGCCTGAACGAGCGCCACATCCTCGGCCAGTTATGCTATCCTATTCGTATCGGTTCTTCGGCTACCCTCGTCCATTCAGAAGCGTGCGCCGCCACGTCGGCTCGTCGTACCCGCGCAAGGCGCGCTCACGTGAGCGCACGGTGCAGGTGAGAGGGTTGGCCCCCATTTCGCGGGCGCCGCGTCAATCCGCGCGGCGCGGTAGAGCAAGGAGCGTATGGAATGCGACGTATCGTGCTTCTGGCCCTGGCGAGCCTGGCGCTCATTGTCCTCGCGGCCTGCGGCGGCGGCCCGGCCGTTTCGCCCCCGCCAACAAATGTCCCCGCCAGCGGCAGCGCGGCCCAGCCAACCGCCGCCGCCGGCCAACTGCCCGACCTGGGCGGGCGTCGAGTGACCATCGCTGTCGAGAACGCCTATCCGCCGTTCAATTACATCAACCCCGCCACCGGCAAGGGCGAGGGTTGGGACTACGATGCCTGGAACGAGATCTGTCGCCTGCTTAACTGTGTGCCCGTGTTCCAGGAGGCTTCCTGGGAGGGCATGATCCAGGCCGTGGCCAACGGGCAGTTCGACGCCGCCGCCGACGGCATCACCATCACTGAGGAGCGCGCCAGGCAGGTTGACTTCTCCGACGGCTACATCCAGGTGGCCCAGCGCCTCATGGCCCGCGTTGATGAGACGCGCTTCAGCAATATGGACGAGTTCATCGCCAACGAGAGCCTGCGCCTCGGCACGCAGACCGGAACGACGAACTACGAGACCGCCGCGCGCCTGCTGCCCGAGTCGCGCATTCAGGCCTTCGAGCAGTTCCCCTTCGCTGTGGCCGCGCTGATCAACGGCGATGTGGATGGCGTGATCATTGACGAAACTGCGGGCCAGGGTTACGTCGGAACCAACGCCGAAAAGGTCAAACTGGTCGGCGAGCCGCTTTCCAGCGACCAGTTAGGCTTCATCTTCCCCAAGGGCAGCGATCTGGTTGAGCCGGTCAACCTGGCCCTGGCGGAGATGCGGCGCAGCGGCAAGCTCGATGAACTGGCAAAGAAATATTTCAGCGCGGAGTTCAAGCTGCCGGGAAGCTAACCGCTGATGGCCGGTTGGGGTGGCGCAACCCGGAGGGTTGCGCCATACAGGCCACCCGGCTAATCCGCGTCCACCAATGGAAGGACCCCGCGCCGATGGCGATAGAACACGATCAGATTATTCCCTCGAGACCAACTGTAACATGGCGCACCGGTCTGGCCCAGTTTCCATGGTGGCTGGTGATCATTCTGACGATCATCGCTATCATGGCGATGCGGATCATCTTTGATCCAATTTACCGCGATATTTTCGTTACCATTGTACAGGGATTAGGGCTGACGCTCTACGTCACGGTGGTATCCTTCGGCCTGTCGCTGGTGCTGGGCCTCGTTCTCGGCCTGGGGCGGGTGGCGAAGAACCCGGTGCTGCGCAATCTGGCCATTACCTACATCGAATTCATCCGCGGCGTGCCCATGCTGGTGCTGATCTTCACCATCTCCTTTGCCGTGGTGCCGATGGTGGCGCGCACCTTTGGCCTGCCGAACAACGCCGTATCCCTCACCACACGGGCGATCATCGCCCTGGTGCTGATCTATGGGGCCTATATCGCCGAGATCTTTCGCGCCGGGATCGAGTCGATCGGCCGTGGCCAGATGGAGGCGGCCCGCTCGCTGGGCATGTCGCATGTGCAGGCCATGCGCTACGTCATTCTGCCTCAGGCCGTGCGCAACGTGCTCCCTGCCCTTGGCAACGACCTCATTGCCATGCTTAAAGATTCCTCGCTGGTCTCGGTTCTCGGCGTCCGTGAGATGACCCAGGTGGCGCGACTCTCGGTGAGCACCAGTTTTCGCTATGAAGAGACCTATTTTATTCTGACCCTGTTTTATCTCTCCCTGACGCTGGTGCTGTCGCTCCTGTTGCAACTCCTCCAGCGCCGCTTGCGCCCCGGGGGGTAGTTCGATGAGTCGATCGACCAATCAACCAATGATTTTGATTGAGAATGTAAGCAAATACTTTGGTTCCTTTCGCGCTCTGGATCGGGTGAACCTGAGCGTGGGCGCCGGCGAGGTATTGATGATCATCGGTCCCTCAGGCTCGGGCAAATCAACTCTGCTGCGCTGCATCAACCATCTGGAAGTGCCCGACACGGGGCGGATCGTCGTTGACGGCATTACCGTGAACAACAACGAGGCTCATATCAATGCCGTGCGCGCCGAAGTGGGCATGGTCTTCCAGCGATTTGAGTTGTTTCCGCACCTGACGGTGTTGGAGAACATCTGCCTGGCGCAGCAGAAGGTGCGCCGGCGCTCCCGGCGCGAGAGCGAGGAGATCGCCTGGCGCTTGCTTGAGAAGGTGGGTATTCCCGAGCAGGCCCACAAGCACCCCGGCCAGCTCTCAGGCGGCCAGCAGCAGCGCGTGGCGATCGCCCGCTCCCTGGCCATGCAGCCCAAGATCATGCTCTTCGACGAGCCCACCTCGGCCCTCGACCCGGAGATGATCAAAGAGGTGCTTGACGTGATGCTGGCCCTGGCCGCCGAGGGCATGACCATGGTAGTGGTGTCGCACGAAATGGGCTTTGCCCGCAACGCCGCCCATCGAGTGGTTTTTATGGATCAGGGCCGGATCATTGAACAGGGGCCGCCGGAGGCGATTTTCACCAATCCCCAGCACGAGCGCACAAAGCTCTTCCTATCGCGGATTCTTCACTGAGGATACGGGGAAACCGGCTTGCTCCGCACCCCTGCCCGGAGAAGGAACTGATCGCTTCCCAGCAATGGGGGGGAAGGTGTTCTCAGGTGTAGGGTTTTCCGGCGCATGCTCGCGTCACATGCGCCATCCGGGGCATCGGGACGCCCAACTTCCCCCTCTCCCGCTCGCGGGAGAGGGGGGCGGGGGGGTGAGGATCGCAAGCGCAGTGGAATGCCGAAAACCGCTTCTCGCTCGAAAAACCCTCCGCCTGAGAAGGGGGAAGGTGCGCCTGGCGAAGCGAGCGATTACCGACCTGCCAGCAGCGCAAACGCCAGCGCCATCATGCCCGCGCTGCCCACCAGTTGCCCGATGCTCCAGAATCCCAGGCTGTCCCAGGCCGCCGGGTCGCGCCAGGCGCCCCGCAGCACCCGGTAGGCCAGCCAGGCGGCGATAGGCAGGGTGGCCATGGGCGCCAGCGCCGTCAGCCAGGGCAGCCCCGCCATGACCAGCGCCGGCAGGCTGCCGTAGGCCAGCCCCAGCGCCGCCAGGTAGAGTTGCGCCGAGCGCTCCATCCCGAACTGCACCACCAGGGTGCGCTTGCCCACTGCCGCGTCGCCCGCCGCGTCGGGCACGTTGACTGCCACCAGCATGGCGAATTGCAACAGGCAGAGCGGTACAATGGCCAGCAGCACCGGGCCGCCAATCGTTCCCGTCTGCGCCTGGTGGCCCACCAGCGCCGTCAATCCCGGCACAATGATCGCGCCCGTCACCTCCCCCAGCGAGCGCCGGTGCAGGAACAACGGCGGCCCGCTGTAGACCCAGGCCAGCCCGATGGCCGCCACGAGCAGGGCCAGCGTGGTCGCCGGGGCCGGGGAGTCCAGGGCCGTCAGCGAAGCCAGGCCCAGGGCCAGCGCTCCGAAGCTCAGCGCTGCCGCCAGCGCCGTCTGCGCCGGCAGCCGGTCCTCCGCCAGCACCCGGCTCCCTCCCGACCACTTCGTGGGCGTGGGATTGGCCCGGTCGGCCTCGAGATCGAAGTAGTCGTTGCAGTAGTGGTTCATCAACTGGGCTGCGGCCACGGTCAGCAATCCCAGGAGCGCCGCGCGCCCGTTGAACGGCGCCCCGACGTAGCCGGCGACGGCCACCCCCAGCCCGTAGAAGATTGCCCCGCCGATCAGGTGCAGCGGCCGCCCCAGGGCCGCGAAGTCGGCTGCGCGCGCCAGCAAACCGCCAGTGCTCATATGCTTGTCCGGGTTAATTCATACATGCTGAGAACCCCGAACTCCAGATAGAACATGCCCCAGAGAAACATATAAAACGAGGCCACCGAGCGGCGCTGTTGCAGATCCACGCGCATGCTCATCACCCAGAAGAGAATGATCAACGCTGCATGGGTCACTAACAGGAACAGCGCATCACTCCGCGGCAGTCCCGCCAGCGCCAGCCCGATCGGCAGGGCGTAGCAGGCCGTCAGCACCGCTCGCCCCAGGTTCAAGGCGCGGCGCGGACCCAGCCGCGTGGTGAAAGTCTCGATCTGATAGAGACGGTCGCCCTCGCTGTCGGGGATGTCCTTGTAGATTGCAATGACCAGGCCGAAGCCGAAGAAGAACAGCCCCAGCATGGCCAGCGTCGCCAGCGGCATGCCGCTCCGGAAGAGTTGCTGGTAGTGCAGGGCCAGCCCCAGGTTAGCGATGACGCCCCGCGCGATGGCGATGCTCAACGCGGCAGCCACCGGGAAGCGCTTGAGGCGCAAGGGCGGCAAGGAGTAGGCGCTGCCGATGAGCATGATCAGCGCCACCGTCAGCAGCAGAAACGGCCCGCTCAACCATGCCAGCAGCAGACTGATCCCTGCCGCGCCGAAGGTTAGCAGCCGGCCCTCTTCGTGCGTCAACACCCCCGCCGCCACCGGCAGCCAGGGCTTGTTCACTCGATCAATCGCCACGTCGGTAAGCTGGTTCAGGCCCACCACATACAGGTTCAGCGCCAGACAGGCCGCCAGCGTTACCGCAATCGCCATCAACGCCCCTGGCGCGGTCGTCCACCCCGCCACAATTAGAAAAATGGTTATTACCTGAACGGTTGTCGCAATGACCGTATGCGGTCGAGCGAAACCGATCAGTGTTTTGAATGCCTGCATGGTGTCCTTATGTTTATAAGTAAGAAAACCAGGTTTCCTCAACCCCTCGGGGCTGGCGCGACTCTGCCTCCCACGGTGGAGTCCAGGACTTGCCTCACAGATCTGGCATCGGCCCTGCGCAACCCTCAGTGTTTCGCATGAATCCATCATACCATGTATACCCTGTCGAAACCTCTGAAGACGCTCAGGGCTCAGGGCTGAGGCCAAGCCTTCGAGGGAGTCTCCAGATTCCAGGTTTTTTTGTTCGGAAATGACCGTATCGGGCGGCTTAGCCGCCCCTCCTCCCCGCCTCTCTTCTCAGGTGTAGGGTTTTCCGGCGCATGCTCGCGTCGCATTCGCCATCCGGGGCGTTGGGACGCCCAGCGCCCCCCTCTCCCGCTCGCGGGAGAGGGGGGCGGGGGGGTGAGGATCGTAAGCGCATGGGAATGTCGAAAACCGCTTCTCGCTCGAAAAACCCTACACCTGAGAGGGAAGGCCGCGAGAGTGGCGGAAAGGCCAGGAAACTTCGTGCACAGACCACTAAGTAGTCTGTGAACGAAGTTTTTCGGCAACTCCGCCCCCTCCCCACCCCTCCCCCGCTGGGGGAGGGAGTCCGGCTCCTCCCCCCAACGGGAGGAGGCCGGGAGAGTGGCGGAAAGGCCAGGAAATACAGGGCGAGCGAAATACCGGAAAACTTAATGCACAGACTACCAGGCCGTCCGCCATGCTGAATCTGGAGTCTCAGGCTTGCCCCGCAGACCTGGAAGCTCTCACTGGTCGTATACCAGTTCCTGTTGAACACCACGCGTGTGCATCATCGCCACGCCTGATTGGACGCCATCTGCGGCAATCCGAAATCCACCATCCGAAATCATAATTATGGCCCTACAAGGTCTCCAGTCTCCCGATCCTCAAAGATCGGCACATCCAGAAACTGGCTGATTACCGAGGCGAGCTCCTCAGCCGCGTCTCTGGTCGAATAACTTTCAAAAGGCGCAAGATGGGTGCGATCATCCAGGCGCAGGCGCACCCGATACGCCGACTCCTCTTTGTGGAGGTCCACCTCCACCACCCTGTCGAGCGGGAGGCGCCGTTCTTCCTGTCCCCTGAACAGATAGCGTCTGGCAACCGTCAGGAGGTTATCGGAACGGTTGAAGGTTACCGTAACGCGGGAGGGTTGGGATACGAGAATCCCAAAGCCCATCGCGCCAACGGCGAGGGTCGTGAGAACAACGATGACGAAGATCGAAAGCTGGTATGTCAATTGACTCGGGCTGAAGTCGCCGGAGGTGTTATAAATGGCGCTCCAGGCCCCGCGCACCGCTACGATGCCCAGCGGTATCATCGCGATGAAAAAACAGCCGACAAAGAGCAAGGATGGCGTCCCGCTGAGGACCAGCCGGTCCGCTGTTTGTTCACGGATCTTCATCGTTAAGACGCTCCCTGTTATTCGCTGACAGTCCGGAAGGGAACAGTTCCTCCGACCACCCCGCGTATCACCTCGAAGGTTGCGCTACGTCAGCAGGGGCGTGGGAACTCCGCTTTCCCCACGCCCCTCCATATGACCAGGCAAAGAGTTTCTGGAAGCGGTCATCCGCGCAGACAACTACGCCCGTGGCCGGGCGAACCCCTTACGCTCCATTGTTCCCCAACTTTTGTTGCCGCGCCAGTAATCTACGAAGGCTCTGATCCGCCACCAGACGGTAAGCTGCCGGTAGCCGAATTGTTCGAGCAGGGCGAAGGCGACGAGGATGAGCAACTGGCTGAGCCGGGGAAAACGATGGTAAGCGATCTCATCGAGCGTCACCGAGGCGACTGATAGAAGCGCCCCCAGAAGAATGGCAAGGGTCAGAAAGAGCAAAAAGAAAGGCAGATTAATCAGCTTCAGGAGAAAGGCCATTGTGACAAAGAGATAGCCAAACATTTCTATTACCGGGCCGATCAGTTCGATAATAACAAAATATGGCATCGCTACCATGCCGATTCGCCCGTAGCGCGGGTTCAACGTCATGCGCCGATGGATCTTGAGGGTGTCAATCAGCCCGCGCTGCCAGCGGTTGCGCTGCCGGCCCAGCACGCGCAGCGTCTCTGGCGCCTCGGTCCAGCAGACGGGGTCAGGGAGAAACACGATCCGGTAGGCGCGCTTCTGCTCGCGCAGGCGCCGGTGCATACGGACCACCAGTTCAAAATCTTCGCCCACCGTGTCGTGGCGGTAGCCGCCAGCATCGAGCACGGCCTGGCGTTTGAAGACGCCAAAGGCCCCGGAGATAATCAGCAGCGCGCCGAGGGCGCTCCAGCCGACGCGCCCGAAGAGAAAGGCGCGCAGGTACTCCACATGTTGAAAGATGACCAGTGGATTGCGAGACAGGCCGACCGCTTTCACCTTCCCCTGCTCGACCTGACAGCCGTTGGCGATGCGTACAATCCCGCCCACGGCGACCGTTTCCGGGTGTTCGAGGAAGGGCCGGGTAATGCGCAACAGAGCATTGCCTTCAAGCAATGAGTCGGCGTCCATGGCGCAGAAGAGCGGATGAGAGGCCATAATGATGCCGGCATTCAGCGCGTCGGCCTTGCCGCCATTCTCCTTGTCAACCACGACAAGGCGCGGATATCTGGCCGAGCGATAGACATGCCGGATTGGCTGGCAGGGAATGGCATACTCGATGCGGGCAGGTATCGGTTGTAACTGGAAGTGCTCGATCAGGGTCGCGAGGGTGCTGTCGCGCGAACCGTCGTTCACCACGATCACTTCGTATTCGGGATACTCCAGCGATAGCAATGAGCGCACGCTCTCGATGATCGTCCGCTCTTCATTGTAAGCGGGGGCAATGAGCGAGATGGGCAGGGTGAGGGGCGACTGGATGATGCTGCGCCAGTGTTCGTCGGCCACAATGTGGCGATAGCGCAGTATCGCCATCGAGGAGATCAGCAGCAGGATCAGGTAGCTCCCTTGCAGCAGGAGGAAGTAGCCGAGAATAAGCGTGTTAGCGACCAGGAGCGCGAGCGCGCCCGGATCATGCGCCTGCATACGAGCCGGGCCGGGCTATACAAGACCATACGCAAGTTCGCCAAGCGCCTGGAGGGCAAGAGGGACGATGCAGGTTTCGCTGGCTTCAGGCGCCTCCTGGAGCATCGCCCGGCCCTTGCCGCGCAGCGTGATCAGGCTCTGCGCAGCGCTGTAGCCCACTAAGTATACCGGATCATCAAGCAGGCGCTCAAGCATCGGCGCGCTCTCCAGATCCATAAGCGCGCCCAGCGCAGTTGCCGCTGCGGCACGAATTTCCCAGCGCGGATCACTGAGCATCATGCGCACACGGCTGGCCGCCTCGGCGTCGCCAATGGCGCTCAGGGCTTGAATAGCGGCAATGCAGAGGGGGAGTTCGGGAGCGTCGAGCAGGGGGAGCAGGAGAGGCATTGCCGCCGGATCGCGCAGCAGGCCAAACAGACGCACGTAGACCGCCCGGATCTGCGGCTCGCGCACGGCGGCAAATCGCTCGATCAGCAGCGGCGCAATTGCCGCACCCGCAGCCAGCACGCTGTCGGCGGCCCGGAGGGGCGACCAGCGGGCCGGCGTCTCCAGGGCTTGCAGCAGGAAGGGGTAGGCGCGCTCATCGCCAATCTCCCCCAGGGCGCGCAGGGCCGCATGGCGCACGATCCGGCTGCGGTCGTTGAGCGCGGCGATCAACTCCGGCACTGCCTGACGGCTGCGCATGATCCGCAGCTTCTGCACCGCGGCGAGTCGTCGGCAGCAGCCGGGGGAGCGCAGTTGCCGCAGCCCGCGCGCCAGGCCGCCGGTCTCCTCGAAAATATCCGTAAGCATCTGCCGCTCTGACCCGCGCAGCTCTCGGGCGACTCGCAGCAGGCTGCGTTCAAGCGCCCGGACGTCAAAGGGGCGCAGGCCGGGCGCGCCGCCCCACCGGCGCGCGTACACCCGGCGCGCAATCTCGCGCAGGCGCTCGGCATGCTGTGGATCCAGGATGGCATGGAAAATCAAATCTTCAAAGAAGGCCTCCCGCCGGTGGTTGTAGGCGCGAGCCGCTCTCAACGCCAGGCGTCTCAGGATAAGAACGCCGACCAGGACCGTAATCAGGCCGCCGCAGACAAGGATAATGCTGAGAACCAGTGTGGTGGACACTGACACGCGGCCCTCACATCGTAGTCACCCGCGCCTCGCGCCGGCTGAGCGCCGCCTCTATGCGCGCGATGACCTCCGGAAAACTGAACGGCTTAATCACATAATCGTCGGCCCCGTGCCGCATCCCCTTGACAACGTGGTTCTCCTGTCCGAGGGCCGTTAACATAATCACGGGAATATCTTTGAGTTCCGGATCAGCTTTGGCATGCGTGAGCACCTGAAAGCCATCGTAGACCGGCATCAACACATCAAGCAGCACCAGATCGGGATGCCGCTCGCGCATGGCGATCAGGGCCTGCTCGCCATCGCGGGCCCAGATCGTCTCGTGGCCCAGGTGGGTAAGCCGAAAGTCGAGCAGCTTGAAAATGGTGGCGTTGTCTTCTGCGATGAGGATACTGGCCATAGCTGTCTCACGTTAGATCGCTGCATTTAGTCGCACAATCGCGAGGGCGAACCGGGCCGGTGGCGCGCCAGGCCCGGTTCGCCGCGCCCGGGTATCTGGATGCCCTCGGGGTCGCCTCGCCATCTTGTCCGACCCGCGTGGTCGGCAGTAAAGGTGCTACGTGCTGTAAGCGATGCGCTGTAAGAGTAAAGATATTCGATAAATCTCGCGTTCTGAATAGCCTGTTCGTCGTATATTCCCATAGTCCATGTGGTGAAAAGGGCAGAGTATTACTATCAAATATCGTTTTCAATGGTATTCCTGTTTTGGCATCGTCTGGTTTTATATAGCGAAAGTTTAGTTGAAAGCCGCTTCCATAACGTATTTATGCGGGTATTCCACTCCGAGACTGTCAGAGGGCGGGAGCGAAACCCGCCCGCTGACCGGCTCAGGGCGCTGCCGGCAAGAGATGCCGGATCTAATGCATAAAACTTAAGAAACCCGCCCCTGCCCGCGGATAATCCGTCGCGTCTGCAACCGACGAACAAATCAGAAGGGGCGACCCGGCGGTCGTCCCTTCCGTTTCCGACTGGCAGAAAGGCCGGAGGCTGAGCCGTTCCTGCCGATCACGCGCGACGTTCCACTCGCTTCGACAAGGTTTCGTAGGGAGGCGCGAGTGGCCGCTCCTACTCCACCACGAAATCGAGCCGGACCGTTTCGCCGGGACGCGTCTGCACCGCGCCGGTTCGCGGAGCGTAGCCGGTCGCGTTCACCTGTAGCGTGTAGCGTCCGGCGATCAACCCGTCGAAGCGGTAGCGTCCCTGTGCATCGGTCAGCGCCGCGATGTCGGGATGGGGCGGGCTGGGAGCGGTGATCATCACCACCGCGTCGGCGACGGGCGCACCGCTGGCGGTGCGCACCTGCCCGGCGATGCTCGCTTCGCTCCGCGCCCGGGTCTGAACATCCATGCCTGCCTCCTCCTCAAGCCGGTTCCCTTGAACGGACTTCATGCGCACATCGCCACCTGCCCTCCGGACGCCAGCCATAGCAATCCAAAATCCAAAATCCAAAATCCAAAATCTGAAATCATCCTACCCTCCCTCCTCGATCCAGCGCCGGATGTTCGCCGCCACCGGCGCGCAGACGCGGGTGGCCGAGTTGCCGCTTGCGTCACCATTGGTGTGAATGCCCACCACGTAACGCTGCCCGTCTTTGATGCGCCACACCGGCGAACCGCTCTGGCCGCCCATAGTGTCTATCAGATAGGTGATGGTCCGCCGGTCAACCCTGGTCACTTCGCGGCCATGGAACCACTGGGTCTTGAGGGGTTTGTCGCCAGGATAACCCGCCAGATTGACAATCGCCTGGCTCAGTTCCACATCGGGCAGGTTTGCATAGCCGAACCAGCCGATCTGTTCGCCGGCGGTGTAGCTTCGGGGCAGAATAATCGCGCCATAGTCGTGGGTCCGCAGGCGCTTCTCGGTCCAGCCGCGCACACTGCGCAGATCGCCGCTGCTCAATGCGCCGAACGGCGCTTCGGCGCCGTTGGCTCCTGGAACGAGGCGAATGCTTCTCGCCCATCCGCCGCGCCCGTGGATGTAAACGCAGTGACCGGCGGTAAGCACGGTGCGCGGGCCAACGAAGAAACCGGTGCCGATCCAGCGCGTTCCATCGGCGGCGGTGATCTCCAGCGCGCAGATGCAACGCCAGGGGTACTCCCGCGTGCTTGTCACCTGCACCCGGTCATCGGGGCCGATGAGTACTTCCTGGACCATGCCAAGCACTTCCGCGTTAGAGCGTAAGGGCAGATCAGCGAACCAGGCATCGAGCAAGCGGGCTGCGGGTCTGCTCTCCTCCGCCGCCAGCGTGGCGGCGCCGCCAAGGGCGCGCGCTTCGGCTCGCTCCACGGCCCCCGGCAGATGGTAGCCTGGCAGGTCCTCCAGCACCCGGCCCGCGCCAATCGGCGCGGGTTCGCCACCGGCGCCGTAGCTGGGGGCGCCGCCCTGGATGGCCGTCTCAGTCTCGTCGAAACTGGTGACCGGCGTGTCGTCGCCCTCTCCGCCGGTCTCGTAGACGCTCCTCTCCTGTCGCCGATCAGTGCTGATCTTTTGGAGTTGCTCGCGACCGATGATCCCGGTCGGACTGGTCTGGTCTGCCATCACTGTTCCTCCTGGTTGGGCGGTTCCACCGTGAAGGCTGGTCCGGTCGTCGTGCCGGCGAGCGCAAACTGTGGCACGCGCACCGTCGCGCACGCCTGGAACCGTCCTACGGCATACGGCGCGAACTCGAGCGTCAGGGTGTACTCGCGGCGTCCGGGCTGAAGCCGGTGGCGCGTCGAAGCAAGAGGAAGCTCCTCACCCCGTTCGCCCGCGCAGCCGCACAGTTCAATCTCGGCCAGCGCCCCGCTGTCGAGCGCCTGCCTGACGTTCGCGCCACCCAGCCTGAATGACAGGGTCGCCCGTCCGCGTTGGTGATCCAGCGCCTGCAGGGTGAGCGGCCCGACTTCGAGGATCAGCGCCTCGGGCGCCTGCGGCGCGGGCGAAGTTGCCAGGGCTTCCTGAGGCGGCGCTGAGACTTCCGGCGCGGGGGGCGCAGGTGGAGCCGCCGGGGCCTGAAGCTCAGAAGATAGCGTCGCAGGCTCAGAGGCCGCTGGCGTTTCAAGCGCCGGGGCGCGCCCTGGCGGCGCACCCACCGGCTCGTCGTCGCTGACGAGGGTTCCAATTTCGCCCGTGAGGCTCAGATGACAACCGGTCTGGGCGACGATGAAGGCCTCGAGCCGGCGCGCATTCCAGCCGACCCAGCGATCCCAGACGCCGGTTGGCGCATAGGTCGCTTTGGTGCTGAAGACGCCGCGCCGTTCGGTCAGCACCAGCTCCAGCGTAACCACGTGCGTCTTGTCGGGCATCTGAACGGACCCTGCCGTCTCGGCCAGGGCGCGGGCCAGGTTGCGCCACTCCTCAATCTGCTCGGGAGTCAGCCCCTTGATCCTGCTGCCCAGACGTTCGGCGATCGCGGTCGCATCGAGGCGCGCCAGTTCGCTCCAGGTATGAATGCCGGCCTCGTGGAACGCCTGGGCGGTTTGCTTGCCGATCCCCTTGATGACGCCGCCTTTGATTGCGCCAGGTTCATCCCACGTTGACAGGGATCGCTCCGGGTGCGCGGTTTCGGGCTCCATAGCCACCTCGTGGTTCTCTATGCTTGCGAGCCGTTGGAAGAAGGTGGACACAACCTTCCAGGTTGCGCCATGGATAAGCCAGGGGATCGCACCAGGGAGGAATCCGCCTCCCTATGGCGATCCCCCGCTCCTCCCCGGCGGAGCGACGCGGCTGCGAAGCGCGCGCCCCGCCGGGTCAGGCGCTGGCTACTGGGGGAAGACCAGATACTGCATCGGCATGCCGTGCCGCCACTGCGGAGGAACCGGCGGCGGGAAGCCCCAGAACCAGGGCAATTCCATATCCACGTCGTAGTGCCAGGTGGCGAAGGCGGCGAATGGCTGAGCCGGGAACTCAATATCGGCGGTGATGTTGACCTCGATCAGCTCGGCCGTGGTCGTAGCGGGGGTCTTGATATAGAATGGCCACCAGCTCAACGCCGGCACGACCGCCGGGAAGGTGCCGGTGTAGCTCATCGGCGGCAGCGCCGCCCCGGTGGTCTTGCTCAGTTGATGGCAGGTGACGCGGTAGGGCCGCCCGCCAAGCTGCATATTTGCAGGCACCTTATAGCCGTGAACCGGGTCGGACACCGGGTTGGCCCACATCAGGGCATAGACGACGATCCAGCTTCCCGCCGGAACGATCTTGTTCGGTTCACCGATCAATCCGGCGCCGCCAAGTTCAATCGGCGAATAGGCCACCACGTCCCAGGGCACGTAGGGGCCAACCCGCGGGCCGCCTATTTCCTCCGCGCCTTTGCCATTGCCCTTCGCCGCGGAGGCGATCAGACCGCGCACGTATCTTTCGGCTGCCTCGATCAGACGCGGCTGGTGGCTCAGGCGCCAGTTCTCGGCCGGCTCCAGCTCCTCAGGCGTCAGAGCAACCTCGGGCCCACGGGCGCCCAGTTCCGCGGCAGTGACCACTTCCAGCCTCTTGCTGAGCTTGAACGTCGGCTGCTCGATAGCGGTCGTCATAGCATGGCTCCTTTCGTGACCTCTACGCAGACAACCACCATTGGTTGCCCGGCTTCCAGATAATTGCGCCTCTGCCTGGAAGCGAGGCTACTTTAGAGAAACCCGCTTAATCGAGTCTAAAGCAAGGATAATTTCGGACTAAATCATGAGGCGCTGCGCGCGCCGTGTCCGGACGGCGCCGCGGGAGAGGCTTAAATTTCGCTTATTGCGGTTGTTGAGACCCTGACTTTTGATTTTGGAATGTGGATTTTGAGGGGTCGTATACGGCGTCGCGCTGCGACCAGGCGATGATGCCTGCGCGCCCGTGGTTGTCAGGAAATGGCGTGAGGACTCTTCGCGAGAATGCCTTTTTTACAAGATCGTATCAGGAGCTTTCGCTTTTCCACAGGCTCAGATTGGCAAACACGGCCTCGTTGAGCCGCACCGCCGCGCTCCCTGCAGCGTCGCCGCCGGTCTGCATGCCAATGACATACCGCTCGCCATTGCGCAGCAACCAGATTGGCGCGCCGCTCTCGCCGCCCGCCGTGGTGATGGGGTATTCCAGGGTGCGCTCCGTGCCCATCTCTAGCCGGCGAGCCTGATACCACAGGGTGCCGCGCGGCTTGTCACAGGGATAACCGGCCAGGTTGAGCGCGCGCTCGCGCAGATCACGATAGGCGGGGCGCATGAAGCCGAGCGAGCCGAGGCGCTCCCCGTAGCGGCGATCCACGGGCAGCACAATCGCGCCATAATTGTGGGCGAGCGAAAGTTTGTGCACCCAGCCGCGCACGCTACGAAAGCTCTGCGCAATTGCCGATTCGAAGGGACGCGCGTTGCCGTTCCAGCCGGGGATCACCTCAACCTCCACCACCCAGCCGCCACGAAAGGGCATATACACACAATGCCCCGCCGTCACCACCAGGCAGGGGCCGGCCAGCCAGCCGGTGCCCAGCCACTGGCTGCCGTCGGCGGCGGTGATAATCAATCCGCACACGCAGCGCCAGGGGTAGGCCGTGGTGTCGGTGATCGCCACGCGCAGGTCACTCGGCTCGGGCACGCTGAAGAGCATCTCGGCCAGTCCCGGACGCTGGAGGCGCGCAGTCAGTCCTGGATGACCAAAGGTTGCGTACCACGCATCAAGGAGATAGGCTTCAGCCGGCCTCTGTGGCTGTGACGTGGTGAGTAGCGTGGCGGACGGCGAGAGCGGCTCGATCTCCAGATCGCGCCGCATACGTCCCGGAGGGGCCAGTTCGCCGTACACGGGGGCGCCGATCTCCTCTTCCCAGGTGCTCGGCGCCTCGCTGGTGACTGGCGAGTCGTCCTCAGGCTCTGAAGGGGTGCGTGCGGTTTGGCCTGTCAAGGACGGCTGCTCCAGAGCATAGGAATGTGAGGAAGGGTTGGAAGGTTGCTCCTGGCGCCGGTCGTGCTCCTGGCGCGGATCGTCCCCGACCTCCATGGGTCACCGTTCCTGTCGCGCGACCCGGATCACGGGGCCGGCGGCCACGTCGAGCAGGCTCATTTCGGGCACAAAGACGGCGCTAATCAAGTGGTAGCGCGCAGCGCCGGACGCGCGCAAGGTCATCGTGATGGTCTGGTCGCGCCGGCCCGCCTGGAGTTCCCGGCCTTCCCCGCCCAGGATCAGCATTCTTCCCGTGGAGGCTTCGTGCGCCAGCAGGCAGGCAAAGCCCGTCGCGCCCCGGGCGGGGGCCGGTTCGACCCGGAAGCGGATTGCCGCCTCGACGGGGTGGTCGGCGGCCAGGAAGGGCGCGCCGGACGGAGCATCGAGGATGATCCTCTGAATTCGCGCCGACACGTCTGGCGGCGCGAGGCGGCGCGCGGCGGGGGGGCGTGGTCCGAACAGATAGGGGCCGGAAGCATGCCCCACTACCGCTTCATCGGCGAGAAACGCTATCCCCGCCAGGTGATAGCGGTCATCATCGGTCAGGGCGCCCGTGAGAGCCGGGCTGTAAACCAGCCGGTCGGCGCTGAGGCGCGCTCGACCGCTGCTCAACACCCGCGCCGCTCCCGTGGCATAGCTCCATGCCAGCAGCAACGTGGTAAACCAGAGCCGTTCGGCGGCTACGGGGAAGGCGCGCGGGCCGCGCAAACGCAGATACAGACGCGCCTGAAAGCGCCGTGCCGGGCGCGGCAGTCGTCGGTCGTCCGCCACGTCATCGAGGCTGATCGCCACGACCTCAACGCGCACGCCGCGATCACCGGCCGGCAGGTCGTATCTGGCGGCCCTCTCTCTGGACCGTTCCGCGGCCAGCCGGCGCGCCTGACCGGTCCAGTCCTGGCGGATGATCCGCTCGACCGAGAGCAGGGGCAGATCCTTCGCCAGACGGATGATATCTTCCGGCGCGATGGCTGCAAGTTGCTGAAAGGTGCGAATGCCTGCCGCGTACAGTTGCCGTTTGATTACCGGACCAATGCCGGCGATACGAGTGAAATCATCGCCCGGTAATCCGGATTCGCTCGCTTCTTCGTGCCAGTCGTAAGCGTCGGTCATAGACGATCTCGACAGCGCGCCTGAAAGATGGACGGAGAGACGCGAAGAGATGGTTTCCTCCTGCTGGAACCCTGCAAACGAAATGCTCCTACTGGCGCGCGGGAGGCATAGACCGCCGGACGCGGCATCTCGGCGGGAAGAATATCACAAGTGTCGCCGGGCGGCAACACGCGTACCGGGCCGGAAAGGGCGCATCACACCGTCTCCCGGCGCCGGAGCTGCTCGTAGAGGGTCTCAATCATCGGTGAAGGGCCGATGTTCAGTTCGGTGGCGAGGGCCTGCACGCACAACTGGTACTGGCGAATCGCCAGCGGCAACTGGCCCTGGCGGCTATAGCAGCGCATCAAACGGGCATGAGCGTCCTCGCGGCAATTATCCCGGGCGAGGATAAGCTGGCACAGGCTCGCCGCCGGCCCGTAACGTCCCTGGCTCATATAGATCTGGCTCAGGCGATCCAGGGCTTCCAGGTAGATCAGCCGCAGCCGCTCGCGCGTCAGCACCGTCCACTCCTCATACGGCTCATCAACCAGAAAGTCATCTTGATACAGGCCCAGAGCCGCCTCATATGCCGCGCACGCCTCTCCTGGAAACCCTTCGGCCTCGAGCTTGCGGGCGTGCTGCACGTGCCGTTCAAAGGAGACGAAGTCTATCCAGAGCCGGAGATCCGGATTGAGGCTGTAGGCTCCATCCTTGTAGAGGATGATCGGCGCATTGGTCAGGGGGCGAAAAGCCTGCCGCGCGTGGTGCACGGCCACGTTCAGGCTGTTGCGGGCCGACTCGGGGGTTGCGTCGGGCCAGAAGCAATCCATCAGCACCTCGCGCGGCGCCGGGCGGTCATGATGAACGATGAGATACTGGAACACCGCCCGACCTCGCCCGCTGTTGAAGCCTTCAACCACGTGTTCATTCAGCATCACTCGGAAGGAGCCGAGCATCGAGACGCTCAGCCGTGGCGGGGCCGACGCCTCGCGCGTCCGTTCGGCGACCGCCGCCCCGGTCGCGGCAGGACGCGCCGCCGTCTCTGGCTCAACTGCGGCAGCGACCGCCTGCGCTGGCGTCGCTCGTGCGGAGGCAGCGCCGGGCGCCGCCGGTACAGTCTGGATGTGGAGCGGTCCGGCCGGCGAGCGCTCGCTGGCGCCGATAATGGTTGTCCCCTCCGCTATCCGCGTCCGCCCTGCGCCGTTCCGCGCTCTCTCCCCACCAATCGGCTGCCGGTATCCGCCACGGAGCATGTCCAGCAACCGGCCCCACAGGCTGGTTTTGCGCCCCACTTCCAGGGCATGCTCTACGCGCGCGGGCGCGGCCAGTTTCAGCATCAGGGGCAGATGGGCCCAGCCATAGGCTTCCAGCAACTGCTCGATATCAAGGGTGGTCGAGGTGAGCAAGGCCCGCAGCGCTTCTCCCACCTCGCGCTCGGTTTGCTCCAGGGCTTGCAGCGTTTGCCGGTGAAACTCGCAACGCACTCGCAGGTCGCGCTGGTTTAGAGCCAGGCCACTGGCTCGTTGCGGTAACGCTGCCATCAACGCGTCGCCCGCGGAGGAGGCGATATTCGTGGCGCGCTCGAAATAATCCAGGGCCGTATCGAGATCGTCAGCGACCACCGCCAGGCATCCCAGTTGCCAGCACGCCCAGGCTTGCTGCGAGGACAGGCCGGACGACTCGGCCAGGTGGCTCGCGGCCAGTGCGCGGGCGCGCGCCAACCCGCTCTCGCCCTGCCAGACGGCCAGGGTGCTCTCCGCCAGCAGGCTCTGGCAGGCGCCCCGCGGGTCGTGCCGGGCGGTAAACAGGCGCGTGGCGAGGTGAAAGGCCCGCTGAGCGGCGTCGTTCTGCCCCTGGGCCGCGCTCAACTCGCCGCTGATGTACACCAGCCATGGCCATTCGCTGAGGATCTGGAGCGAGAGCTGGCTCAACCACTCTTCCAGCGTGTCCCACTGCCCCAGGTCCATTGACGTCGGCGCGATCCGGGCGATGATCCGCGCCGCGCCGGCCCGCTCACCCGTGTCGAGCAGCAGGGCCACGGCTGGTTCCACCGCTCCCTGCACCAGCAGCGCCTCGACGGCGCGCTGGATGGCACGGACTTCTGCCGGGCGCTGGCGCAGCGCGATCCGGAGCGGTTCGCGCCACAGGGTCTTGAGGTGGTGCCAGTCGCCTTCGAGCGCTTCGAACCACGGGCCAGAGGCCGGGGCGGGATCGCTCAGATCGGGGTGACCGTACCCGATCCGCAGCGCGATGTCGAGGTTGCGCTGCGCCGCTGGATCCGCCAGCGACAGATGGGCCTGCGCCAGCCGCGTGAGGAGTTCAAGTAGCCCGCCTGAGGTTTCGAGCATGCGGCTGACCAGGTCGCAGCCCAGCGTTGCGCAACTGGACCGGAGGGCCTCGAATGCTTCAATCCGCCCTTCCGCCAGCGCGTTGGCCCGACGGAGGAGCGGCAGCGGCAACACGCCCCCGGTGTGCTCATGCACTGCCGGCAACTGGTAATCCCTGATACGCACATCATCGGCGCCGAGGATCTTCATTCTCGCGGGGAGCGCATCGCTTGCCGGCGACCGTTCGGTGATCACCACACAGGTCGTCTCAGGCGGCAGGTTGGCAAGCACGTGCATGCCAAGGAGCCGCAACGCGCCTGTGGCCCCATCGAAAGCATGGCAGGCTTCGAGCACCACCGCTCCGTCCGGGCCGAGGGTTTCGAGCAGTTCTTCCGCGAAGCTGGCGAAGAGCGGCGGCCAGCCGGCCACCGGGCCGGGGCGCCGGCGCATCAGTTCGAGGGTCTTGCCGCCGGCAGCGGGCGCCAGCCGGCGCAGCGCGCCGATCAGCGATACCAGCAACATCCCCGGATCGCGATCTTCCAGGCCAAGCCGCAACCACAGGCAGCGACGTTGCAGCGCGTCTAGCGCCCGGGCGAGACCGGCGGAGGATACAAAGCCAGGCCCGGCGCTCACCAGGGTCATTCCCCCATTGATGGCCCGTTGCAGAGCTGGAGGAAGCAGCACCGTCAGAGATGATGGCGAATAGAGCGGAGCGGACGCTTTTGCAACCAGTGGCATACGACCTTCTCCGTGCGCTGCGATATCGCTCCTTGCTGCCGGAAACACAGCGGGGGGGCGTCAACCAACGCACCCCCCGCGAGGATGATGTCTGATCGCAGTGTTAGCGTCGCATCCTGCGAGGTCTCAAGCAGGAGGGTCTGGAAGGATGGAAGCCTCCCGCCAACTCCTCTTTACCGAACTATGTGCAGCACGGAACCTGGCGGATGCGCCGATGAGCACTGGCGCCGTATTGAACATACAGCGATTGTAAGTATACACCTCTGCTCGCGCCGGATCAAGCGAAAAAACGGTTAGAATTATACTATGATAATGTCTCAAAATGTTGCTTCATCAATTAGTGGCGTCTCCGGCAAGTTCTCCAGCGGAGGCGCAGCCCTATTCCGCCCGCAGCGGCGAGCTGGTGCTGACTTCTCCAGAGCGCGCATCCGCCATCGGGGGAACAGGGGGCGCAGGGAGGCGCTGCCTCTCGGCGCCCCTCAATTGCGTATGCCACCAGTGCACGGCGATCAGCGTGTACCAGACAACGAGCATCCAGAGCGGAAAGGGGGGCGTCTGCGCGCTGGCCCAGCGCGGCGCGGCGAGGAGGCGCGCCCATTCGGTGATCCACGTCAGCGGCAGCCAGGCCGCCAGCGCCAGCCACTGGCCCAGCGGCAGCCACACCAGGCCCCCTAGCAGCACAAGCGCCCCCAGGCCCATCGCAAAGGGCACCACGGGCACGATGACGACATTGGCCAGCGGCGCCACCAGCGAGAGGTTGCCGAAGGCATAGAGGATCAGCGGCAGCGTGAGCGCCTGCGCCGCGAGGGTGGCCGCCAGAGCCTCCGTCAGCGGCGCCATGACCGGCCAGTTGAAGGGCCGGCGCCGGGCGAACCACGCCGCCACCGGCGCCCCGTAGGCGAAGAGGCTGGCCGTTGCCAGCGCCGAGAGCTGGAAGCCTACGTCCCAGAGCGTGTGGGGGTTTGCCAGGGTGATCAGCCAGCACGCGCCGAAGAGCAGATGCCAGGGCTCGGTGCTGCGGTCGGTGGCACGGGCCACGGCCGCCAGGCTCGCCATCGCTGCCGCCCGCAGCACTGCCGCCGACGCCCCGGTAAATACGGCATACACCCACATCACCGCCAGCGCCAGCGCCAGGGTCGCTCCGCGCCCCAGACGCAGGCGCGCCGCCAGCGCCCCCAGCATCCCTGCCACGATGGTGAAGTTCCATCCCGAAACGACCAGGATATGGCTCGTGCCGGTGATCGAGAAGGTGCGGTACACCTCGTCGGGAATGCTCGACTGAATGCCCAGCACGACGCCGATGGCCAGAGCGGCCTGGGGTTCGGGCAAGGCGCGCAGCAGCACCCCCTGGCAATGGGCGCGAAAGGCCAGCACCGCCGCCAGCGGCGCCAGACCGCGCCTGCCGGGCAACAGACGCGCCTCTTCCGGCTCGGTCATGATCACGAAGATGCCACGGTGGGCCAGGTAGGCGCGGTAATCGAACTCCCCGGAACGCTCGGCGGCGCGAGGGCGGCGTAGTTCACCCCGGACCTGGAGCCGATCGCCGTAGGCATACGCCGGGTAGGGTGGCAATACCACGAGGACCAGGCCCTCATAGGCCGCCGTCCGCCCATCAACCGTGGCCGTTTCGACCCGCAGCGTTACGCGCTGCTGCTCCTCGCTCCGCCGCGGTTCGCCGGCCACGCTGCCGGTGAGCGTCACTTCGCCATGCTCGAGCAGGCTGGTAACGCTCTGCGGCCCCAGATTTGGCAGCGTTCCCAGATAGCGTAGCCCTCCTAGCGCGGCGCACAGCAGTATCAGGGCTGCCAGGCGCACTCGCTGGCGGCCCTCGCCGCGCAGCGCCAGCGCCGCGAGCAGCCCTGCTATGGCCCCGGCCCAGAGCCACGGCGCCGGGGGGCGGACCTGCTCGACAACAACGATCCCCAGCATCCAGGCAATCGCCAGACGGACGAGCATCTCTCTCTCCGCGAAGTGCTTCTCTCTACAATACACCGCCTGAACGGGCTGTGCGATACGGTGAAGGGTCTGTGGTCGGCGAAGCTCTCCCAGATTCCGGGCGCAACCCCGAGGATTGCGTTGCTGTCCGTGACTCTGGGGCAGGCCCATCCTCCAGCTTTTGCGTTAGTTCTGGCGGCATGGCTGCCAGAACTAACAAAAAACCCCGGCGGAGGGCGCAGCCGCGTCAAACCCACTGCCGGGGATGGGCGTTGTCCCTATCCGCAGGGCAAGCTCGCCCGCTTGACAGATCATACGCAAAAAGACTATGATAAAGCCCATGATCGCCGATCACCCGTAAAACCGGGATGGTGCGGCGGTCTTCCTACACAAACGACTCTGGCAACGGGTCGAAGGAGGTCGGGAGATCGCGGACCCTGTCGTGGGTCACCTCGCCGGTCTTCACGGGATCACGTCGCGGATGTTCGGGCGCCCCTGCCGGGCCGCCTGCGCCACGGTTGACCCCGTTTCTGGAACCGCGCCTGATAGAAGGAGGACCGCATGGCTGCACGACCGCTACGTCGCCTGGCCGCGCTCCTGGGAGGGGTGGCGCTGGCGCTGGCCCTGCTGCTGGGTGGCCTGCCCGCGCTCCGGGCGCAATCCGATGTGCGCTTTTTTCCCGAGACCCAGCATTCCCTGCGCGGGGCCTTTCGGGTGTTCTGGGAAGCCAATGGCGGCGTTGAAATCTTTGGGTTTCCCATCACTGAGGAGTTCACCGGTCCCAATGGCCGCATCACGCAGTGGTTCGAGCGGGCGCGTTTTGAACTGGCGCAGGGTGGCAGCACGCCGGTGGTAGAACTGGGCAACCTCGGCGTGGAGTTCACCCAGGGACGGATCTTCCCCAAGTCGCCGCCCATTCCAAACACGGCTGACCGCCGCTACATTCCGCAGACCCAGACCATCATTCAGTACGGTTTCAAGGAGATCTGGGAAACCCGGGGCGCGGAGCGGATTTTTGGCTTCCCTATCAGCAACGAGATCCAGGAACAACTGGAGAGCGGTCGCTGGCACACGGTGCAGTACTTCGAAAAGGCGCGCTTTGAGTACTGGCCCGAGTTCCCTCCTGGCCGCCGGGTGCTGATCAGCAACCTTGGCCGCCGGCTGGCCCCGCCCGCGCTTCAGGTCCCCGCGCCGCCTCCGGGTCCGCCCACGCCGCCTGCGCCTTCACCAACCCCGCTGCCGCCGCTCCCGCCCGGCATTAACGGGCGGGTGACGCCGGAGATCGGGCCGCCTGGCGCCACCTTCCTGTTTGTTGCCAGCGGTTTCGCGCCTGGCGAGCGCGTTGGCATCTGGGTGACCGCGCCGAACCAGGCCACCTTTAGCGTGGGCTTCCAGGCGACCGCCGATAACCGGGGCACAATTGAGGGCGAGAATATCACCTTCACCGCCGACCGGAACGCTCTCGAAGGCATCTGGTCGTTCAATGCCCGCGGTATCAGCAGCCGGCGCGAGGCCATCGGCTACTTCCGCGTGAGCCGTGTCACGCCTGCGGGCGATCCTGACCGTCTGGGCCGCGTGGCGCACGACCAGCTTGGCCGACAGGGTGACGGGTTCATCGTTCCGGTCGCCGCGCCGCCGGGTACAAACTTTACCTTCCTGGCTCGCGGCTTTCAGTCGGGTGAAGAGGTGAGCGCCTGGATCACCGGGCCTGCCGGTCGCTCCGCGCCGATCAATCCCGCGCAGGTGCGCCGTGATGGAACCACAGCACAGGTCAGTGTGACCACCAGCGGCCTGGCGGAGGGCGTGTATACCGCCGTGGCCCGTGGGCAGCGCAGCGGGGTGACCGTGGCCGCCGCCTTCAGTCTCACCCGCGACTTTGTAGCCGGGCCGGGAACGCCGCTGCCCGGCAACAATCGCGGCAGCGCCGCGCCTGCGAATGTTCAACCGGGCGGGGTCGTCCAGATCCGTGGTGAAGGTCTGCGTCCCGGCGAACCGCTGGAGTTCTGGATCACTGATCCGTCGGGCGCCTACGTGCTGTTCCCCGAAACCCCCGTCGCCGATGATCAGGGACGCATAGGCTACAATCCGCCGCGCGACCTGCAGATCCAGCCCAACTCGTTGCCCGGCGTCTACGGGGTGCATTTCCGTGGCAAAGCCAGCGGCGCGCGGGTGGACGTCTACTTCAGTGTCACCCCGGCTACCCGCGCCGCGCCTGATCCGGATGGGATGAGCAGGCAGTTCCGCGCCTTCGCCGGGGTCGCTGTGCCTGCCTGGTGAAGTCCGGGCTTCCGAAAATGTGGTAGACTATCATTTAGCGTAATCAGTTAGAAAGAAAGGCTCTGGAAGGGCTGCGCCCTTGCCCTGGCAGGGAGATCTCTTTGTTCCCTTTGCCGTCTGGCGCCATTGGTTAACCCTGGAGGGGTATGGGGAAGCCTGGTTTCCCCGCACCCCTGGCTGCCAGGCGGGGGTATCTCGCTTTTTCCAGTAAAAACATGGAAATCGAAGCTAAATACGCTGTGAGCGGCGACGATCTGGAAGCCCTTGCGAGTGTCAGGCAACTGGGTAGATACACGGTCACGCCGGCGCCGGCGCCGGAACTTCAGGAAAACATCTATTACGATACTACCGACGCTCGGCTAAGCGCGGCGCGCTACGGCCTGCGGGTCCGACGCACTGGCGATCACGCGCTGATCACTCTCAAGGGTCCTTCCGAGGTCGGTCAGGAAGGCGTGCATCGTCGGGCCGAGTTCGAGTTCCCCGGCGCCGATCCTGATCCCCAGACCTGGCCCGACGGCGTCGCGCGCGACCTGGCGCTCGCCCTTACCAGGGGCGAGCCGCTCCTGCCGCGGGTGCTGATCCGCACCGAGCGGCGCGTGCTGCATGTCACGCGAGACGGCGCTCCGATTGCCGAACTCTGCCTCGACCGCGGGATAATGCGCTCAGGCGCGCGCGAGCGCTCCTTCACCGAGGTGGAGATCGAGTTGCGCGAGGCCGGCACAGCTGCTGACCTGAGCGACCTGGCCCGCGAGCTGGCCAGTCGCGTCACGCTAACGCCCGAACCACGCAGCAAGCTGGAGCGCGCCCTCGCGCTGTGAATATTGGGGGTCCCTGTAGAGCAACCCGGAGGGTTGCTCTACACATAGGAATCTGCTCCCCCTCATCTTCATGTTATGTTGCACCTCAGGAGGAAGACCAATGCCAGAAGTAGAAGAACTTCTCGACACCTATCGTGTTGACGTGGCCCACGCGCGCCAGGTGGCCGATCTGGCGCTGGCGCTCTTCGATGCTGTGGCCGAACGCTATGAATTACTGCCCGCGCAGCGCCGCCTGCTCGAAATCGGCGCCCTGCTCCACAATGTCGGGATGACCACCGACCCGCCGGAGCATCACCTGGTCGGGCGTGACATCGTGCTGAACCGGGAGATTGAAGATCTGTCGCTCCGCGAACGCGCGATTGTGGCCTGTATGGTCGCCTTTCACCGCAAGAAGGTGCGTCCCGACCTCGAACCGGCCTACCTGGCCCTGGGCCGGCGCGGGCAGCGCGACGCCCTGCGCCTCTCGGCCATTCTGCGTGTGGCCGATGGCCTGGATTACAGCCAGTCGCAAACTACTCGCCTGCTGGCGGTGACGCCTGCGGGCGACGGCCTGACGCTGACCCTGAGTGGTCCATATGCCGCGGAGGACGGAGCGCGCGCCATCGCCAAGGCCGATCTGTGGCGCAAGGTCTTCGGCGAGCCGCTTCAGGCGCGGGTGGAAGGGGTCGGGGCGGACGCCGCGCCGGCCAGCCATGCCCCGGATGGGCCAGCCGCCGGGGAAGCGGAAGAGGCTGGCGCGACCGTCGCCCCGGTTTCCGAAACGCCTGACGGGCCGGCCACCGACGAAGCCGAACAGGTCGCCGTCCCCGGACGCTGGTACGCCGATCCCGAGGCGCCCCTGGCCGAACTGGGCCGGGTGCTCCTGCGCCGCCACCTGCGGCGCCTGCGCCTGGCCGAACGCGCGGCGCGCGGCGATGCGCCAATCGAAGCGGTGCACGATCTGCGGGTTGCCACGCGCCGCCTGCGCGCCACCCTGCGGCTGTTGACCCCCGTCTTCGCGCCGGGCGGCCTGCGGGCCTACAGCAAGGGCCTGGGGCGGCTGGCCGGCGTCGCCGGGCCGGTGCGCGACCGTGACGTGCTGCTGGCCGATCTTGCGGAGCGCGCCCCGGCCTTGCCGGAAGAGGTACAGCCGGCGGTCGCGGCGCTGAGCGAGCGGCTTGGCGAGGAGCGCGACAAGGCCTTCGCGGACATGATCGGCTTCCTGGAAAGCGATGCCTACGCCGGGTTCCTGCGCGAGTTCGCCGCCCTGATGAACGAACCCGATGGTTGGGATGATCGGCAGCGCATATGCGATCTGGCCGGCAGCACCATCTGGCGCCACTACGAGTTGCTACGCGCGCACGACCACGGTGGCCTGCCGGTTGATCCCGAAGCACTTCACGCGATGCGTATCGACGGCAAGCGTCTGCGCTACGTGCTCGAGCTCTTCGCCGAGACCCTCGGCCCCCAGGCCGACGAGGTCATCAAGCCGCTGATGGCCTTTCAGGATCACCTGGGGGTGCTCAATGACATCAGCGTAGCCCGGCACCTGCTGACGCCCCACGCCGATGATCCGCGCACCGGCCCCGCCGTGGCGGCCTATCTGGCGCTGCGGGAGCAACAGGCCGCCCAGCTTGGCACCGAGCTGCCCGCCCGCTGGGAGAAGCTCAACAGTCTGGACTACCGGCGCGACCTGGCGGCGTGTCTGGTCGGTCTGTGGTAAACGTAAGTAGGGCCGAAGCATAATACTTCGGCCCTACGAATGGTGCCATCTATTCCTCGAGGGTGGAGATATCACCCTCAGGCAGGCCCTGGGCGCGCGCCTTGAGCACGCGGCGCATAATCTTGCCCGAGCGCGTCTTGGGCAGGGTGCTGACGAACGTGATCGCGTCGGGCCGGGCGATGGGACCAAGTTCGTGGCCCACGTGGGCGCGCAGTTCCTCTTCGAGCTTGGGGCTGCCCTCGAAGCCGGCCCGCAGGATCACGAAGGCATGGATGGCATTGCCCTTCACATCGTGGGGCAGGCCGATGGCCGCGGCCTCGGCCACCGCCGGATGGCTCACCAGGGCGCTCTCCACCTCCGCCGTGCCCAGGCGGTAGCCCGAGACCTTGATCACATCGTCCAGGCGCCCGATGACCCAGATGTAGCCATCCTCGTCCTTGCGGGCGCTGTCGCCAGCGGCGTACATCCCGGGGATGCGCGTCCAGTAGGTATCCACGTAGCGTTGCGGGTCATTGAGAATGGTGCGCATCATCCCCGGCCAGGGGCGCTTGATCACCAGCAGGCCGTCCTCGTTGGGGCCGCAGGAGGCGCCGTCCTCACGCACCACGTCGGCCTCAATGCCAAGGAAGGGCCGGGTGGCGCTGCCGGGCTTCAGCGGCACGACCGGCGTGGGGGTAATCATGAAGTGGCCCGTCTCCGTCTGCCACCAGGTATCCATGATCGGGCAGCGCTCCTTGCCGATGACGGTGTAGAACCACTTCCAGGCTTCGGGGTTGATCGGCTCGCCCACCGAGCCGAGCAGCCGCAGGCTGCTCAGATCGTGGCGCGAGGGCCACGCCTCGCCGAAGCGCATCAGGCCGCGAATGGCGGTGGGGGCGGTGTAGAGGATGCTGATCGAATGCTTGGATATCAGCGACCACCAGCGGTCGGGGAAGGGGTAGTTCGGCGCGCCCTCGTACATAAACGACGTGGCGCCGGTAATCAAGGGCGCGTAAACGATGTAGCTATGGCCGGTGATCCACCCCGGGTCGGCGGCGCACCAGTAGCGGTCCTCTTCCTTAATGTCGAAGACCATCTTCAGGGTGGCATAGATGCCGACCATGTAGCCGCCGTGGGTATGCACCACCCCCTTGGGCTTGCCGGTCGTGCCCGAGGTGTAAAGGATGAAGAGCGGATCCTCGGCGTCCATCACCTCGGTGGGGCAATCGGCGGCGGCGATGGGCAGGCCCATCAACTCATGGAGCCAGAGGTCGCGCCCGATTTCCATGTTGATGGCGTGGCCCGTGCGCTTGACCACCAGGCAGGTCTGCACCGTGGGGGTGCGGGCCATGGCCTCATCGGCGATTTTCTTCAACTCGACGACCTTGCCGCGCATGAAGCCGCCATCGGCAGTGACCAGCACCTTGCTCTGCGCGTCGGCCAGGCGGTCGGCCAGGGCCGCCTCGGAGAAGCCGCCGTAGACCACCGAGTGCGCCGCGCCAATCTTGGCGCACGCCAGCATCATCATGGGCAGTTCAGGGATGCGGGGCAGATAGATGGTGACGATGTCGCCCTTCTTCACACCGACGCTTTTGAGCACGTTCGCCATCTTGCTGACCTCGCGGTTCAGCGCGTGGTACGAAAACGTGCGCTGGGTGCCGTCCTCGCCTTCCCAGACTAAGGCGAGCTTGTTCTTGCGCCAGGAGGCCGCATGGCGATCAATGGCGTTGTGGACGATATTGGTTTTCCCGCCGACAAACCACTTGAAGAAGGGCTTGTTGCTGTCGTCGAGCACCTTCTCCCAGGGCTGGAACCACTCCAGCTCAGACGCCATATCCGTCCAGAACTGCTCGGTGTTGTCGAGCGTCCACTGGTAGAGTTCCTCGTAGCTGCTGAAGCCCCTGGAGCGCGCATAGGCCATCACATTCGAGTTCTCGACAATGGCGTCGCTGGGCCGGTACACGTCCGAGGTGGTCGGCAGCGCAACGTCGCGGATCTCGGCCATTGGATAACCTCCTTGTTCCACTGACACTACAGATCGCTCTTGAGCACATCAATGGCCTCGCGCACCATATCCACGGTGGCGTCGTCCTCGATGGTGCTCAGGTCGCCGATGTTGTCGCCCTGATAGACGGCGCGGATCACCCGGCGCATAATTTTGCCCGAGCGGGTCTTGGGCAGCATGCTCACGAAGTGGATGGCGTCAGGGGTGGCGATGGGGCCGATGCTGTCGCGCACCAGGGCCGTGATGCTGCGCGCGACGCTGTCCTGATCGGCGGGAGCGATGTGCTGCTTGAGCACGGCAACGACCAGGACGCCTTCGCCCTTGAGTTCGTGGCGCACCCCGATCACCGCGGCCTCGGCCACGGCCGGATGGCCGGAGATCACCTCCTCGATCTCGCGGGTGCCGAGGCGGTGGCCGGAGACGTTGAGCACCTCGTCGGCGCGGCCCAGCATCCAGAAGTAGCCGTCGGCGTCTTGAATGGCGTAGTCGCCGGTCATGTAGAGCAGTTTGCCCTTGAAGTGGCTCCAGTAACTCTGAAGGTAACGCTCGTCGTCGTTCCAGAGCGTCATCAGCATCCCAGGAGGCAGAGGGCCGTGATCTACCAGGAAACCCTTCTCGCCGCGCGGCACGGGATTGCCGTCGGCGTCCACGACTTCGAGATTGTGGCCGAACGCCGGCATAGTCGGCGAGCCGGCTTTGACCGGCAACATCTCCACGCCGACGGGGTTGGTGAGCATGGCCCAGCCGCTCTCCGTCTGCCAGTAGTGGTCAATGACCGGCACGTTCAGCGCGGCCCGCGCCCACTCGTAGGTGGGCGCGTCGAGCGGCTCGCCGGCAGCGAAGAGGATCTTCAGCGAGCTAATATCGGCGCTCTGCATCCAGTGCTCGGGGAACTTCCGCAGCGCCCGCAGCGCCGTTGGCGCCGTAAAGACGTGGGTGACGCCATATTTCTCGATCACCCGCCACCAGACGCCCGGATCGGGGTGGTCGGGGCGGCCCTCGTAGACCACCGTCGGCACGCCCTTGAGCAATGGCCCGTAGACGATGTAGCTGTGCCCCACGACCCAGCCGATATCCGACGTAGACCAGTACACATCGCCGTCGCCGCAGTTGTAGATCTGACTCATCGAGGCGTGCAGGGCCACCATGTAGCCGCCAGTGTCGCGCACGACGCCCTTGGGCTTGCCAGTGGTGCCGGAGGTGTAGAGGATGTAGGAGGGATCGGTCGAAGCCACGCGCGCTGGCTCGACATAGGTGGAGCCTGACTCCTTGATCTGCTCGGCCCAGTCCAGGTCGCGGCCTTCCTGCATCTCAATGTTGACCAGACCGCGGTTGAGCACCAGCACGTGGCGCACGGTGCGCTTCTCGACCGTTTCCAGGGCCCGGTCCACGATCTCTTTCAGGTGCACCGGCAGGCCCTTGCGCATACCTGCATCGGCGGTGACAATGAGCACCGGCTCGGCGTCGTCAATGCGCGAGGCCAGCGAGGCGATGGAGAATCCGCCGAACACCACGGAGTGCACCGCGCCCAGACGCACGCAGGCCAGCATGGCGAAGACCGCTTCGGGCACCATTGGCATGTAGATGATTACCCGGTCGCCCTTGTTCACGCCGAGCCGCTGGAAGGCCGCGGCGAGCCGGTTCACCTCCCGGTAGAGTTCGAAGTAGGTAAGCGTGCGCGACTGGCCCACCTCGGGACTCTCCCAGATCAGCGCCGCCTGGCCGCGGCGCGCGCCCAGGGCGTGCCGGTCAACCGCGTTGTAGCACAGGTTCGTCTCTCCGCCTACGAACCAGCGGTAGAACGGCGCCTTGCTGTCGTCGAGCACGGCGTCCCACTTCTTGTACCAGTGGAGTTCTTCGGCCAGTTCCTCCCAGAAGCCCTGCGGGTCCTGGATCGACCGACGGTGCATCTCCGCATAGCCCATAGCGGAAGCCTCCTCTCTGAGGATCTGCTGCGGATACGATGAAACAACAGCCCATGTTGCGGTGGCGACACAATACCACGTCCTGCGGCGCCTTGCAACCGCCACGCGCGCATGGCTGGAATCTAACGCACTATCCCTGCTGTGTTGCTGAGTAAGTCAATTGTAGGATAGTTGCGTCAAGAAATATTAAGCTGGTTGTAAACTTTTGGTAAAGAAGCGACAACCCCGGAAGCCTGCATCGCTCTTGTGCCTGTAAGGGCGAGCCGGCGGGCGGCGCCAACTGACGCCTGGCTGCCGAACCTCTCCGGCGCGTACAGGGGCGGGCCTCGGCAGATCAGCTCTGGCGTTAGATGCCGCTGTAAGAGTGGAAAAATCCCTGTTCCGCGGGGATATCGCCCCTACGTTACCCCTCTAGCGCGCTCTATATATTGGGATCGGATAGTAACACCCAAAAGCAATAAAACTCAATGAATAGTAGCGATCTCCGGGATCGTTTGCAAGGAATGCTTCTGGCTCGGCTTCTGGCGGCATATTAAGCAATCCCTTAATCTTCGTGAAAGGGTTGCCATGACTACGTCGGTGATCGAGGTCGAGGAGCTCCGCAAAACTTACGGCGCAACCGTTGCCGTTGACGACATCAGCCTGCGTGTGAGCGACGGCGAGATCTTCTGTCTCGTCGGCCCAAACGGCGCTGGCAAGACTACTACCGTAGAGTGCATCGAGGGCTTGACCATCCCCGACAGCGGTCGGGTGCGCGTCTTCGGCCTCGATCCGGTACGTGAGCGGCGAGCCCTCTATGCTCGCACGGGGGTGCTGCTCCAGGAGTCCACTCTGCACCGGCGCCAGCGGGTGCGCGAGGCCCTCGAGGTGTTCGCGAGCTTTTACCCCGACCCCTGGCCGATTGCCGACCTGCTGGAGCGGTGCGGCCTGGAGGGGCGCGAGCGGAGCTTCTACGGCGAGCTCTCAGGCGGACAGAAGCGCCGGCTGCTACTTGCCCTCGCGCTGATCGGTCGCCCGCGCCTGCTCATCCTCGATGAGCCCACTGCCAGCATGGATCCGCAGGCGCGCTATAACATCTGGCAGTTGCTACACGAGCGCCGCGCGACCGGTACGACCATCCTGCTTACCACCCACCTGCTCGAGGAGGCCCAGGAGCAGTGCGACACGATCTGCATGGTTGACCACGGACGAGTCATTGCCATGGGCTCACCGCGGCAACTACTCGCTGAGCGGCGCATCGAGACCCTGATCAAAGTGCCGGTGTCCAATGGCTTTGACCCCCGGCGCCTCGAGGCTCTGCCCGAGGCAACCCAGGTTGAGGCATTGGATAGCTACGTGCTGATCTACGGCGCCGGCGACGATCTTTACACCAGGCTCACCCCGGCCCTCATGGCCCAGGGTGTGGCGCCTCGCCAGATCGAGACCCGCCCTGCGCGTCTCGAGGATCTCTACCTCCTGATGACGGGCCGGGCTTATCGAAAGGAGTGAGCCTATGGCTGCGCGAGCTTTGCGCACCATGTTTCTCGCCGAGTCGCGCCTCTTCCTGCGCGACCCGTTCTCGCTGTTTTTCACCCTGTTCTTTCCAGTATTGCTTCTGCTGCTCTTCGGCGCCGTTTATGGCTCCTACGACATCGGCAGTGGCTATCGCTATGTAGACGCCTACGTTCCCGCCCTCTTCGCCACGGTGATCGGCAACCTCGCCCTGATGGAAGTGCCGATCACCCTGGCGAGCTACCGCGATGTCGGCATCCTGAGACGCTATCAGGCGACGCCGATCCCGACCTGGTGGGTGCTGCTGGTACAGGTTCTGGTCAAGGTTTGCATGTTCTTCGTCTCCGCGCTGCTGATTATCGTCTGCGCCACTCTGGTGTTCGGGTTGCGTTTTGGCGGCAACCCTCTGCTCGTGCTGCTGGCGGTACTCCTGAGTCTGGCCGCTATGTTCGCCCTGGGGATGGTTCTGGCCGGCATGGTGCCGGATGTGCGGGCGGCGCAGATGATCGGCTCGGCTCTCTTCTTCGTGATGCTGTTCACGTCGGGCGCAGCGCTGCCGCGCGAGGAGTTTCCGCCCTGGCTGCGGAGCGTTACCGAGTTCGTGCCGCTCACCCAGGCCGTGGAACTGCTGACCGGGCTGTGGCTCGGCGCACCCCTCAGCGACCACCGGGTCGCGCTCGTCTCGCTTACTGCCCTCTTTGTTGTCGCTGCCCTTATCGCGGGGCGCGTGTTTCGCTGGCGAGTGTAAGCCTGTCGGCTGCGTGGTGAGGAGGTAGCGCGCGGCATGAGAACTCGCAACACGTTCGGCGAGCTGACCCGCACCATCGAGCGCCTGCCCGACAAATCGCTTCAGGTAAGCGCCTTCTCCGGCGCGACCAGGCTCGTTATTCAGCCTTCCGCCCTCCCGTCGAAGCAGCACAGTCTGACCCCCTCATCCCCCCAGCGCCGCCAGCGAGCGTTCGGCGAGCAACACAATCGGTGTGGGCAGCAGGCCGAGGAGCAGGGTGGCGACCCCGGCGATCAGGATCTCGGCGTTCAGCCCGCGGGTGAGTTCGGGGCGCACGTCGCGCACCGGCTCCTGCATGAACATCTTTACCACCACGCGCAGGTAATAGTAGGCGGCGATAGCGCTGGTAATCACGCCGATGAGCACGAGCCAGCCCAGGCCCCCGGCGTAGGCCGCGGTAAAGACGAAGAACTTGCCCATGAAGCCTGCTGTGGGCGGCACGCCGGCGAGTGAGAACATGAACAGGGCCATGGCCACCGCCAGCAGGGGCCGGCGCTGGTACAGCCCCGCGAAGTCATCGATGCTCCAGGCCGCCTCGCCCCGCTGCTCCAGGGCGATCAGCACGCCGAAGGCCCCCAGGTTGGTAAGGGTGTAGGCCAGCATGTAGAACAGAAACGCCTCCGCGCCCCGCTCCGCCGTGACCATGATCGCCAGCAGAATGTACCCGGCGTGGCCGATGCTGGAGTAGGCCAGCATGCGCTTCAGGTTGCTCTGCCCCAGAGCCCCCAGGTTGCCGATGATCATCGTCGCCGTGGCCAGCGCCGCCAGCAGCGGCAGCCAGAACTCGCGCGCCGCGTCCATCGCCAGCGTAACCCGCAGCAGCGCCGCCAGGGCCGCGCCCTTGGTGCCAACGCTCATGAACGCGGCTACGGGGGTGGGCGAGCCTTCATAGACATCCGGGGTCCACATATGGAAGGGCGCCAGGGCGATTTTGAAGCCAAAGCCGATCAACACCAGGCTCGCGCCGACGAGGAACAGCGTTTCATCCTGAGGCCGGAAAGGTTGCCGGCCCAGGTAGTCGGCGATCCCGGCCAGGCTGGTCGTGCCCGTGGCGCCAAAGATCAGCGCGATGCCGTACACGAAGAAGCCTGCGGCGAAGGCCCCCAGCACCAGGTACTTGATCCCGGCCTCTTCCGAGGCCACCCGCGGGTAGGCGAAGCCGGTCAGGATGTACAGGGTGATGGATAGCAACTCGATCCCCAGGAAGAGGGTGATCAGGTCGGCGCTCTGGGCCATCAGGATCATGCCCCCGACGGCGAACATGATCAGCGGGTAGTACTCCCCCTGCTCGATCGCGTGCCGTGGCAGGTAGTCCAGCGCCACGGCGATGCTCAACGCCCCGGCGATGAGGAAGATCCAGGTCAGCGCCAGGCTGTAGCGGTCGAGCACCAGCATCCCCGAAAAGGTGCTGCCGCTCACGCTCCACAGGGGAATGCCGGCCAGCCCCGCCACGGCCAGGCCGGCTACTGCCAGGTAGCCGGTGATTTTCTTACGCCCGTCGGGAACGAAGAAGACATCAATCAGCAGCAAGGCCGAGGCCCAGCCCACGACGATCAGCAGAGGCGTGAGCAGGCGCAGGTCAACCGGGGGAATCTGTAAACTCTCCATACGCGCATGTCCCTGTCTGTTGCGCTTACCTTCCGGCCACGGCGGTGGCGATCCCGGCGAGCGTCTCGCCCACGCTGGCCTGCATCGGCCCGAAGGCGAAGGCCGGGTAGAGACCCAGGGCGATGATCGGCACGCACAGGGCCGCCAGGGCCGTCAGTTCGCGCGGGTTCAGGTCGCTCAGGTTCTGGTTCTGCGGGTTGCGCAGGTCGCCCATGAACACGCTCTGGTACATCCGCAGCAGGTAGACCGCCGCCAGCACCACGCCGAGTACGGCGAAAGCCAGGAAGGGCCAGCCCAGCTCGGGCGCCAGGAAGGCCCCCTGCATGATCGTGTACTCGCCAATGAACCCGTTGAGTCCCGGCAAACCCGCTGAGGAGAGGGCCACCAGCAGGGTGATGCCGGCGTAGACGGGCATGACCTTCCAGATGCCGCCGTACTCGGCCATCTCGCGGGTGTGCCGCCGTTCGTAGAGCACGCCGACGATCAGGAACAGCGCCCCGGTCGAGAGACCGTGGTTGATGCTCTGGAGCATGGCTCCGCTGACGCCTTCAAGGTTGAGGGCGAAGATCCCCAGCACGATGAAGCCCATGTGGCTGACGGAGGAGTAGGCCACCAGTTTTTTCATGTCGCTCTGGGAGAAGGCGACGATCGCGCCGTAGATGATGCCGATCACCGCCAGAATGGCCACGGCGGGGGCCGCCCAGCGTGAGGCTTCAGGAAAGAGGGTCAGGTTGAAGCGGATCAGGCCGTAACTGCCCAGCTTCAGCAGCACGCCCGCCAGGATCACCGAGCCGGCGGTCGGGGCCTCGACGTGGGCGTCGGGAAGCCAGGTGTGGAAGGGCCAGAGGGGCACCTTGATCGCGAAGGCCAGGAAGAAGGCCCCGAAGAGCAGCCGCTCGACGGTGGCATCCAGTTGCAGGGCGCCGCTGCGCAGATTGGCCAGGATGGCGCTGAAGTTGAACGTCCCGGCGTAGCCCGGCTGAGTGGCGGCAAGGGCGTCGCGGTGCAGCACGTACAGGCCGATGATCGCCACCAGCATCAGCACCGATCCGGAGAAGGTGTAGAGGAAGAACTTGCGGGCGGCGTAGATGCGGTTGCTTCCCCCCCAGATGCCGATCAGCAGGGTCATCGGGATAAGCGTGAACTCCCAGAAGATGTAGAACAGCAGCAGGTCCAGGCTGATGAACACGCCGATCATCGCCGTGGCGAGCAGCAGCATCAGGATCTGGAAGTTCCGCACCTGGACGTGCACCGAGTCCCAGGTTGAAAGGATGACGATCGGCAGCAGAAAGGTGGTCAGCAGCACCAGCCAGAGGCTGACGCCGTCAATGCCGAGGCTATAGCTGGCGCCGAACATCGGCAGCCAGGGCAGGTTCTCGACGAAGCGCATGGTGGTGGCGTCGCCGGGTGTGGCGCGGTAGCCGAAGGGCAGCGCCAGCGAGACCAGGAAGGTCAGCAGGGCGACGATCAGCGCCGCCCGGCGGGCCAGTTCGGCGTTCTCCCGCGGCACGAGCAGCAGGCCGAGGGCCCCCAGCGCGGGCAGCCACAGGACCAGCGAGAGGATCGGGAAGGCGTCCATAGGCTCTTTCTATGGTTCTTGCGTTAAGTAATCCGCAATCCAAAATCTGCAATCTAAAATAGAAACTTAACGGCTGAACACCAGCACAAATCCAAGCACAAGCACCACCCCGGCGGTGAAGATCAGCGCGTAGGTGCGTACATACCCGCTCTGTAACCGCCGCACCTGCTCGCCAGCCTGGCCGAACAGGGCGCCAACCCCCAGTACCAGCCCGTCAATGCCCTGCGGGTCGAAGACGCCGGCGAGGAAGGCCCCCAGCCGCTGGAAGGGCCGCACAATCACCCGCTGGTAGAGCCGGTCAAAGTACCAGGCCTCTTCCAGCCCGTCCCAGATGTCGCCGGTGTAGCGGTAGGCGGGGTCTTTGCCGCCGACCTTGATCTTCGCCGCGTTGCTGGCATAGATCCACCAGCCCAGGTAGCTCATTCCCACCGCGCCGGCAGTGGCGATCAGCGCCAGGGCCAGATTGAACTTGCCCGCCTCTTCGTGCAGCACCGGCTTGAGCCAGTCGGTGAGCCAGTGGCCCCAGGGCAGGTTGATCGCCCCGCCGATGATCGCGCCAAGCGCCAGGAGGATCAGCGGCGTCGTCATGACCCGCCCGCTCTCGTGGGGGTGGTAGTGGCTGTCGCGCTGCTGGCCGAAGAAGATCAGCGCCACCTGCCGGCCCATGTAGAAGGCGGTGATCAGCGAGGTGAGGAAGAGGACGATCAACTGCGGCCAGTGGTCGTGGCTGAGGGCGTGGGCCAGGATCTCGTCCTTCGACCAGAAGCCCGCCAGAGGAACGATCCCCGCCAGCGCCCCCGCGCCGACCAGGTAGGTCCAGTAGGTTGTGGGCATGGCCTTGCGCAGCCCGCCCATCTTGCGCATATCCTGGGTCTCGTGGGTGCCGTGGATCACCGAGCCGGCGCCGAGGAAGAGCAGCGCCTTGAAGATGCCGTGAGTCAGCAGGTGGAAGATCGCCGCCACGTAGGCGCCCATGCCGCACGCCGCCACCATGAAGCCCAGTTGCGAGACGGTCGAATAGGCCAGGACGCGCTTGATGTCCCACTGGGCAATCGCCGAGGTGCCGGCGATGAAGGCCGTCAGCACGCCGATCCACAGCACCCAGCTCTGGGTGGCGGGCGAAGCGGCGAAGAGGGCTTCGTTGCGCGTCATCATGTACACGCCGCCGGTGACCATGGTAGCGGCGTGGATGAGCGCCGAGACGGGCGTGGGGCCGGCCATGGCGTCAGGCAGCCAGACGAACAGGGGGAACTGCGCCGATTTGCCGGTGGCGCCGATCAGCAGCAGGAAGCTGATGAGCGTGGTCAGGGCGATGGGCTGCCAGGTCGGGCCAACCGTCTGCCCGATGATCTCCGGCACGCGCTCCAGGAAGCCCGGCTGCACCTGCCCCCCAACGCTCACCTCGTAGAAATTGAGCGTCTTAAAGTTGGCGTAGATCGCCAGCATGCCCAGAATAAAGGCCGCGTCGCCGATACGGTTGACCACGAAGGCCTTCACCGCGGCGGCGGAGGCCTCGGCGCGCTCGAACCAGAAGCCGATCAGCAGGAAGGAGCACAGGCCCACCCCCTCCCAGCCCAGGAAGAGCATGAGCATGTTGTTCCCCATCACCAGGAACAGCATCATGGTGATGAAGAGGTTCAGGTAGGCGAAGTAGCGCACCACCCGCGGGTCGCCGTGCATGTAGCCGATCGAGTAAACGTGGATCAGCGCGCCCACGCCGGTCACCAGCAGCACCATGACGGCGGTGAGCGGGTCGAGCATGATGCCGAAGGGTACCCGCAGGTCGCCGGTGTTGATCCAGTGCCAGCTCACTGACATGATGCGCCGCTCTTCTTCGGGCAGGCCGGATAGGGCGGCGATGGCGATCACCGCGACGATGAAGGAAGCCACTACCAGCCCGCTCGCCACCAGCCCCGCGGGGCGCTCGCGCCGGATCACGAAGACGTTCAGCAAAAAGCCGATGAACGGCAGCAACGGGATGAGCCAGATCAACCATTCCATTGTGTACCTCGGATCTTCCGTGCTCAACCCCTGAGCGTACTGACCTCGTCAACGTCGGCGGTATGCTTCGTGCGGAAAATCGCCACCAGCAGCGCCAGACCCACGGCGACCTCGGCGGCGGCCACGGTGATCACGAAGAACACCAGCACCTGCCCGTCAATGCTCAGGCGTTCGCGGGCGAAGGCCACCAGCGCCAGGTTGGCCGCATTGAGCATCAATTCGACCGACATAAAGAGGACCAGCGCGTTGCGCCGGATCAGTACGCCGAGCACGCCGATGGCGAACAGCGTCGCGCTGAGGATGATGTAGTAACTGGTGGGCACCATGGATGTGGTCTCCTTGTGTGGAGGTGGGGAGGTGGGGAGGTGTAGAGTTGGAGGGAAGACGTTCAGACTGGTTAGCGTGCTGAACAATCTGCTCCCCGGGTCTCCATCTCTACATCTCCACACCTCCACAGCTCTGCAGGCTCAAGTGGCGCGACCATCAAACTGGAACGTCCCAGGCGGAACCGCTTACTCGACCCCGGTCCCGCGCCTGGCCGCCGAAGCAGCGCGCCCGCGCTGGTTCAGCACCGCCACCCCGACCACGGCGATCAGCAGGATGATGCCGGTCACCTGGAAGGGCAGCAGGTAGCCGGTGAAGAGCAGCGCCCCCAGTTGGGCCGGGTCGCCAAAGGCGGCCGCGGCCTCGCCGCCGGGCGGCGCTGCCCGGGCCCCGCGCAACACGCTGACCACCGCCACGGCCACGAGGGCCACTCCCAGCGCCAGGGCCAGGGGGCGCTGCCAGGCGATGCGATCAGGCGTGTCCTCGACCCGCTCGGCCCCCAGCAGCATTACCACAAACAAGAACAGCACCATGATCGCCCCGGCGTAGACGGTGAGCTGAATGGCGAACAGGAAGGGCGACTGGAGGAGCAGGAAGAGCACAGCGATGGCCGCGAAGTTCAGTAGCAGGAACAGGGCGCTGTGCACCGCGTTCCGCGCCACGAGCATGGCAATCGCCCCGATCAGGGCCACTGCCGCCGTTATGAAGAATAGGACGAAATCCATGCCTTCACTCCCGTATCTCTGCAACTACAGCGGGCCTCTAACTAACCGCAGAGGACGCAGAGGGCGCAGAAGTGTTTGACATGCTATCTGCACCTCACCTCCGCCCCTCCACCCCACTACAGATCGATCTGCGCTGGCGGGCTGGGCCGGCGTCGCAATTCCTGCAAGATGGGCGGCGGATCGCCGTGACCCTTGTCGGGCGGCACCAGCAACATCTCCTTGGTATAGATCGAGGCGCGCCGGTCGTAAAATGACAGTTCGTACTGGTGCTCCAGCACAATCGCGTTGGTGGGACAGGCGTCTTCGCAGTAGCCGCAGAAGATGCAGCGCAGCATGTTGATCTCGTAGACCGCCGCGTAGCGTTCCCCGTGCGAGACGGGGTTCTCCGGGTCGTTTTCGGCGGGTACAACCAGGATGGCGTCGGCCGGGCAGGCCGCGGCGCACAGCGAGCAGCCGATGCAGCGCTCCTTGCCGTCGGCGAAGCGTTTGAGTTCGTGGCGCCCGCGGAAGCGTTCGCGCACCGGTCGCTTGACCTCCGGGTACTGCACCGTCACCGGAGGCTTGAAGATATAACGCAGGGTGGTGCCAAGACCTTTGAATAGCTCTCCGAGCATTGGATGCTCCTCTCAGAAGTTTGCTGCGCAGTTGGTTGTCTGCTTGTTCGAGGGAGGTGTGGAGGGCTGTGCCCTCCGCGACCTTTTTTTCCGCCCGCGGCGGCAGACTTGTCCCGGCTTCGCCAGAGCGGGTAACCGCCGAAAGGTGGTTGCAGGGAGGCTACGCCTCCTCTCAGGTGCAGGGTTTTTCGAGCGAGAAGGGGTTTTCGGTATTCCAATGCGCTTATGATCCTCACCCCCCCGCCCCCCTCTCCCGCGAGCGGAAGAGGGGGAGCTGGGCGTCCCAATGCCCCGGATGGCGCATGCGACGCGAGCATGCGCCGGAAAACCCTGCACCTGAGAAGGCTACACCTCCCTGCGCCCCTCCAGGGCGGTAACCGGGTTATCCTCGTGAACTCACCGGCTGGCGGGGGCTGGTTGAGGCCGGCTGGCTCTCCTCGGCCTCTGCCGGGGCGGGAGGCAACACGCTTCCCTGGCGTAGATCCTTCACGTAGGTCACGTTGTCCACCGGTCGCGGCACTGAACTGAACCCGACGGCCACGGCCAGCGTGATCAGGCTCAGGGCCAGCAGAATGAACGAGGCCAGGCGCTGGTCGGGAACGATGACGAAGGCGACCGCCGTGTACGCCAGGTTGAGCAACCCCAGGGGCAGCAGCCACTTCCAGCCCAGGGTCATCAACCGGTCATAGCGCAGGCGCGGCCACGAGGCGCGGATCCATACCGAGACGAAGAGAAAGGCCACCAGTTTGAGCAGGAACGCGCCCAGCGACACCAGCCCCACTACCAGACTTGCCGCTACCGGGCCGGCCAGGTTCTCGATCCCCTGCCCCAGGGTCTGGAGGCCGGGGAAGCGCCAGCCGCCGAAGAAGAAGGTGACGGCGATGGCGCTGATGGCGATCAGCTTGATATACTCGGTCATGAAGAAGAGGGCGAACTTCATCGAGCCATACTCAGTGTTGTAGCCACCCACCAGTTCCTGTTCCGCTTCGACCAGATCGAAGGGCGCGCGCACCACCTCGGCGGTGGAGGCGACCATGAACAGCACGAAGCCCAGGAACTGCGGCACGATCCCCCACAGCCCCGCCTGCTGGTAGACGATCTGGGCGGTGCTCAGAGTGCTATAGGTCATCACCACGCCCAGTACGGCGCAACTCAGCGCCAGTTCGTAGCTGATCAACTGGGCGGAGGAGCGAATGCCGCCGAGCATCGAGTACTTGTTGTTGCTGGCCCACCCCGCCAGGGTGATGCCGTAGACGCCGATGCCGGTTACCGCGAACAGGTAGAGCACTCCGACGTTGATCTCGGCGATCTGAAGGATGTTCCGCACATTGCTCGTCTGCGGGTCGGCAAAGCAGGCGCGATAGTCCCAGTTCAGGTTGAGGCAGCCGAAGGGGATCACTGCCCAGATGATAATCGCCGGGATCACCGCAATCGCCGGCGCCAGCAGGTAGACGGGCTTATCGGCGGCGGCGGGAACGACGTCTTCCTTGAAAAAGAGCTTTACTGCGTCGGCGACCGGCTGCAAAAAGCCCCCCGGTCCGGCCCGATTCGGTCCGACGCGATTCTGAAAACGGGCCAGCAGGCGCCGCTCGAAGAGCGTCAGGTAGGCGAAAGCAGTTGTTACGGCCAGGGTAATGACAAAGGCCTGTATGACCAGGATGAGCAGGTTGAGCCAGTTCATACGCACCTCTGTAGGGCCGAAGCACCGGCCCCCCCCCCGCGGCCGCCCGCCCCAACACCCCCCCCGTCACCCCAAGCCCCCCGGGGCGCGGGCCCGGCGGCACCGCGGC